>JAUYQP010000049.1 GCA_030697205.1 Mycobacteriales bacterium | reverse complement strand
AGGCGCTTGCCGAGCTCGCGTTGGAGCACGAGGGGGTCGGTGAGCTCCGCGAGGTCGCAGAACGCCTGCTCCTGCTGCGCCAACCAGTCGGGGGTGTTCAGCGGGCTTCCGATGACCCGCTTGTCGAGCAGGTCGAGCTGCGTCAGCAGCACCGAGGCGTGCGCGGCGGTGATCCGTGCCGACCGCAGCAGCCGCTCCACCGCCGGCCGCTCCCGCAACCCGCGGGACAGCTTCGCCCAACGGCGAGCCTCCGAAGGGCTCATCGGAGCGGACGCCTCGGTCGCGGAGTGTCGGGCCAGCCACGCCCACTGCGCCCGCGACCCGGTCTGCTGCCACGTCTGCGTCGCATCCACGACCTGCAACCGAGCCGCGAGAGCCGCGGCGATCTCGGCCTGCATCGCGAGCAGCTCGTGCACATCAGCCGCGGCGACCAGCCCGTCCGGGGACGGTGCGATCGCGGCTTGCAAGGCAGAACGGGCAGCGGTGACCCGCGCGTCCGCCGGGACCCCCGTCGTCGCCTGCACCATCCCCATCACCCCCTATCGAGCCGTTCGCAACTCTGTGCTAATGGTAACCCGGATCTGCCGGATCGCAAGGGGTGTGGACGACTATTTCGGGATGAAGGTGAGCGCGCACATCAGGCTCGCAAAGCCCTGCAGATGCTGGCGTTCCGGGTCGGCGTCCGCACTGACACGGTCGCCGATTTTGCCCCAAGGCAGGCGACACTCAGACGACGGACCTGACTGGCGTGGTTCTCATGCGGCCGCGTGTGCGCAGCCGCTCGCGAGTGCTGCGGGTCGACTCCGACGCCGGGAGCACACCGCCGCCTCGAAGCGCTGCCGGAGGACTCGACCCGGCGAGGAGGGATCAGGCAGCGCGGGTCGCGGCGCGCGCCTCGACCCAGCGGGCGAAGCGGTTGAGCGACACCCGCACGCCCGCCGCGAACACCGGCTTCACAAGCGGCCAGCCGAGCCGGCCGACCACGCCGAGCGGCAGCTCGAGGTCCTCGCTCCACACGAACGTCGCCAGCCTACCGCCGCGCGGCTCCACCTCGAACGCACCGGTGCCCCGCACGACCCGACCGGTGTGCAGCACGTGGCAGGCCCGCGGCGGGTCCCAGCGGGTGATCTCCATCGTGTCGAGGAAGCCGAGTCGGCCGACCCCGGTGAACGCCTCGATGCCGCCGCCGACGCCCTGCCCGCCCTGCGCTGTCGGGCGCACGCTCGTGCCCAGCATCCACTCGCCCTGCCCGGCCCAGTCGACCGCACCGGCCCACACGTCCTCGACGGACGCGTCCACGTCGACCCTCAGCACCAGCTCAGCCATGCCCCCATGGTCCTCGCTGCGAGGGGGTGGCGCCACTCAGGGGTACGACGGACCCGCCTGCTCGTCGGCGTCCTCACCGGCGTAGCGGTCGGCGGGCGCGCCGAGGTCGTGCGGCTCGGGCAGCGCGTAGGGGTCGGGCCCGCCGGTCGTGGGGTCCGGGACAGGGCCGGGTGCGGGCGTCGGGAACGGCTCGGGCGGTGACAACGGCTCGGCGGGCCGGAGCGGCTCGGCCGGCCGGAAGGGCTCGTCCGGCGCGAACGGGTCCGGGTGGGCAGGTGACACCAGGGGGGCCGCGTGCGGGGGAAGCCCGTCGGGCGGGGTCGTCGCGGGCCCGGACCACGCGGGTGCCGCAGGCGCAGCCGGCTCAGTCGGCGCGGACCACGCGGGTGCCGCAGGCGCAGCCGGCTCGGGCGGCGCAGTCGTCTCGGTCGGCGCTGTCGCCTCGGTCGGCAGGTGGTCCTGCGCGGGCGCGACGGGGGCGACCGGCTCGGCGTCGTGGACGAGGTCCTCGCCGGTCGGCGCGACAGGAGGTGCCGCAGAGACGACAGCGGCAGGGGCTACCGGGTCGGGGGTCTCGACGGCGTCGTCGAGGTCGGGGGACGCGGGCTCGAGCTCGAGCACCTGGGGCATCCCCCAGTCGTCGTCCCCGCGGTCGGTCCCCTGGTCGTCTGCGGACGGCGACAGGCGGGCAGCGCTGCGGGCCGCGCCGCCGTCGTCGAAGGCCCATCCGGTCTCGTCGTCCGCCGACCCGTCGGTGTCATGGCCAGCGCCCGTCGTGACCGCGGCGTCGCGCGGCTCGTCGAGCGGAGCGGGCACGGTCTGCTGGGTGGTCAGCACCGGGGTGAGCAGGGCTGCGCTCGGCGCGGCGACACCGGTCGTGGCCCGGGCGGGAGTCTCGTCGTACACCTCGTCGGAAGCGGGGCCGTCGCCGGCGCGCGCCTCGAGCTCGAGGATGCGGGCGTCGCGCTCGGCGAGCTCGGACTGCACCCGGTCGAGGACCTCGTCGACCTCCGACATGCGGTAGCCGCGCAGCGCGAGCCCGAAGCGCACGGACGCGACGTCCTCGGGCTGAAGAGGCCCGCTGGGCAGGCGCAGGTCGGCGGCGTCGGCGGGGGCGTCGAGCAGCACCTCGCCCTCGCGGGTGGCGACGGCCGCGGCCACGAAGAAGATCGCCAAGACGCCGAGGACGGCGAGGAGGGTCAGCACGCGGCGATGCTCCCACGCCCGCCGCCACCCACGGCGCAGGTCCAGGGAGGTGGCGTCGCGGACGCCGGCGACGCCACCCCCCGCACGGGACCGCTCAGACGTTCTTGCGCGTCCAGGGCCCGGTGATCGCGAGCGTGATCCCCGGGCTCTGGATGTTGGCGAACAGCGTCGTGCCGTCGTCGGAGAACGTCACGCCCGCGAACTCGTTGGGGTCTTCGAGGGCGTTGCGGGCGAAGTCAAAGGGCTGCTTGTCCGCGGTCGTCCCGACGAGGTACTGCTCGCCGTCACCGTCCTCGGCGAGGATCACGCCCCCGCCGTACGGCGAGACGGTGATGTTGTCGGGCGAGTCGTACTTGTCCTGCCCGGCCGAGAAGTAGAGCTCGAGGCTGAGGGTGTCGGCCGCCGGGGTGTACTTCCAGACCTGGCCGTTGTGGGCGGGGAAGCCGGGACGGATGCGGTTGTAGGACACGACGAAGAACAGGCTGTCGTCGCCCCACCAGGTACCCTCGAGCTTCTGCGAGCGAGTGACCTGGCCGGTCGGTGCGAACTGCGACCGGATCGGGTCCTGCACCCGGGCACCGGAGCTGGTCACGGCCACGGCGGAGGGGTTGCGGACCGGCACCCACGTGAGGCCGCGGAAGCTCGTGCCCGCGACCGTCACGGTCGACAGGTCGTCGACGCCCGGCACGCGCATCGCCGACAGCGCACCGCCGGCGCGCAGCGAGCCGTAGCCACCGAGCGGCTCGTTCGGCACGAAGCGGTAGAGCAGGCCGAAGGGCCGGCTCGCGTCCTCGGTCTGGTAGACGGTGCCGGTCTGCGGGTCGATGGCGACGGCCTCGCCGGGGAAGCGGCCCATCGCGACGAGCGGCGTCGGGTCGGCGTTGCGGCCCTCGTCGAACGGGTCGACCTCGAAGTTCCAGCCGTGGTCCTTGGTGTAGACCGAGCCGGCCATCGCCTCGGTCTCCTCGCAGGTGATCCAGGTCCCCCACGGGGTGCGGCCGCCCGCGCAGTTGGTGGCGGTGCCGGCGAGCGAGACGCGGTCGGCGAGCAGCTCGTTGCTCGGTCCCACGAGCAGCGTCGACGTGCCGCCGGTCGCCTTCGGGTCGTAGACGTGCGAGGCCGGTGCGGCGTCGACGGTGCTGAACGCGGCGGTCGAGCCCTGCTCGTGGTTGCGGACCAGCGCGGTGCGGCCGTGGCCGGCGTCGAAGGTCGCCATCCCGTCGTGCTTGCCGGGGACGCGCCCACCGGTCGAGAGCAGGTCGCCCTCGCGCGACAGGATCGTGTAGCGGAAGCCCTGCGGGAGGTCCAGGATCCCGGCCGGGTCGGCGACGAGCGGCCCGTAGCCGCCGTACGGGCGTGGTGCGGCCGACGCCGGTCCGGCACCGAAGATCGTGTCGACGGAGCCGGCGAGCGCGATGCCGAGGCCGGCAGCGCTGCCGCGGGTCAGGAGCTCACGACGGGACAAGGGCATGCGGTTCCCCCACGGGGTGTGGCCCGGCTCCGGCGCCGGGCGACTGCTGTCGACCCTTCGCGGCCCTGGTCGACAGCGACCGCCCGCGGGGTGAGCACCAGGTGAACAGAAGGGGACCTCTGCCCCAGGATCACTCCGACGGCTCGGCCTCGATCGTCTCCTCGAGGGTCGGCCGCATCACGACCGGCGAGGCGATCCCCGCCTCGAGCAGGTCGAACGCCTCGCCCACGGACCGGGCCCACTGCAGGGCGTCCGCCGACTCCCGTCGTACGAATCCCCTGTCGACCATCAGGTCGACCTGCGCGCGCAGCGGCGCGTAGAGACCGTCGAGGTCGAGCGCCACCACGGGCTTGCTGTGCATCCCGAGGAAGCGGGCGGTCCACACCTCGAGCAGCTCCTCCAGGGTGCCGAGGCCGCCGGGCAGCGCGAGGAAGGCGTCGGAGCGGGCGTCCATGAGCCCCTTGCGGGTGCGCATGTCGTCGACGACGAGCAGGTCGTCGGCGTCCTGGTCGCCGACCTCGAGCTCGAGCAGGGCGGCGGGGATGACACCGGTGGTGTGGGCCCCGCCGGCCCGGGCAGCGCGCGCGACGGCACCCATGCAGGACAGGTCGCCGCCGCCGGAGACGAGCGAGTGGCCGCGCCGGGCGAGCTCGCTGCCGACCTCGGTGGCGAGATCGACGTACGCCGAAGCGATCCGGGTGCTGGAGGCGCAGTAGACGCAGATCGCGGCCACTAGTCGGGGATCGCGCCGAACTTCTCGCGTTCGGCCTCCTGCATGATGGCGACGACCTCGTCGACGTCGTCGGAGACTTGGAACAGCCCGGGGTCCGGCTCGCTGATCTTGCCGTCGGCGAGCAGCGTGCCGGTGATCCAGTCGAGCATCGGCTGCCAGAAGTCCGACCCGAACAGCACGAGGGGGAAGCTGGTGATCTTCCCGGTCTGGATCATCGTGACGGCCTCGAAGATCTCGTCGAGGGTGCCGTAGCCGCCGGGGAAGCCGACGTAGCCGATGGAGTACTTGAGGAAGCAGGTCTTGCGCGCGAAGAAGTAGCGGAAGACCATGCCCATGTCGACGTAGTCGTTCATGCCCTGCTCGAACGGCAGCTCGATGCCGAGCCCCACCGAGGTCCCGCCGGCCTCGTGGCAGCCGCGGTTCGCGGCCTCCATGATGCCGGGACCGCCGCCGGTGATGACGGCGTAGCCGGCGCCCGCGAGCGCCGCCCCGAGGGCCTGCGCCTGCTGGTAGTGCGGGTCGTCGGGGTGGGTCCGGGCGGAGCCGAAGACAGAGATCGCGCGACCGAGCTCGGCCAGCGTGCCGAAGCCCTCGACGAACTCCGACTGGATGCGCAGCACCCGCCACGGGTCGGTGTGGACCCAGTCCGACGGACCGCGGCTGTCGAGCAGCCGCTGGTCGGTGGTCGTGGCCTTGACCATCCGGCCCTTCTGGAAGACCGGCCCGCTCTGCCTCCTCGACGGGCGGTCGTGGGTCGTCGAGCCCTGCGCCTCGGCGTTGGCCTCGACGCTGTCGTCCTCGTGCTGGCGGCGGGTCTCGTCGTCGTTCACGTGCGCGTCGTCATCTGGGTCACAGCCACTCGTTCCTGGTGAAGCCCCGGTGCAGGGCGAGGGACAGCACGGCCATCAGACCGAGCGCGAAGGGGTAGCCGTAGAGCCAGCGCAGCTCCGGCATGTGCTCGAAGTTCATGCCGTAGACGCCGGCGATGAGGGTGTTGACACCGGCGATCGCCACCCACGCGGAGATCTTGCGCATGTCGCCGTTCTGGCGCATGGACACCTGCGCGAGGTGCGACTGCAGGGCTCCGGTGAGCAGGTCGTCCATCGCCTCGACCTGCTCGGCCGAGCGCACGACGTGGTCGTGCACGTCGCGGACGTAGGGGATGACGTCCTCGTGCAGCAGCGGGTGGCTGCCGGTCGTGAGCCGCGCCGTCGCGTCGACGAGCGGCCGGACCGCCCGCTTGAACTCGAGCACCTCGCGCTTGAGCTTGTAGATGCGCTCGGTGGGGTCGGCGCTGCGGCCCCCCGAGAAGACCTGCAGCTCGATCTCGTCGATGTCGTTCTCGACGGCGGCGAGCGCCGGGGCGTAGCCGTCGACGACGCGGTCCGCGACGGCGTGGAGCACCACGCTCGGCCCAGCGGCGAGCCGCTCAGGGTCGGCCTCGAGCTCGGCCCTGACCTGGGCCAGGTCGGCCGCATCACCATGGCGGACCGTGACGATGAAGTCCTCGCCGAGGAAGACCATCAGCTCGCCGGTCTCGATGACCTCGTCGTGGTCGACGTAGCGGACGGTCTTCAGCACGAGGAAGACGGTGTCGTCGAAGGTCTCGAGCTTGGGCCGCTGGTGGGCGTGCAGCGCGTCCTCGACCGCGAGCGGGTGCAGGCCGAACTCCTGCGCGACCGCGGCCAGCGCCGCGTCGTCGGGCTCGTGCAGCCCGATCCAGACGAAGCCGTCCGCGTCGCGCGCCGCCTCCTGGGCGTCCTGCAGCTCGACCCGGCCACCGCGCCGATGGCCGCCGCAGTAGAGCGCGCAGTCCACGACCGCCTGGTCGAGCCCGAGCCGGTGCACGACCGCCGCGTGCTGCTCAGGTGCGGGCCGGCGCCGGCGCACCGGAGCGGTCATCGCCGCGGGGAGGCGGGCCCTGTCGATCACCTGGCCCACGGTGTCACACGGGAGCGCCCATCGACGGTAGGGCTGAACCGGTGGCGTCCGGGCGACGTACAGACGGGCGTGCGGAGGACGCGGTCGGGACAGGTGACGGACGACGCTGCCGTCGACCTGCACGACGAGGCGGGCGTGCAGGCGGCGTACCAGGCCCACGGCGCCGAGCTCTACCGCTTCGTGCTGCGCGGCCTCGGCGACCCGGGCGCGGCGCAGGACGTCGTGCAGGAGACGTTCCTGCGGGCCTGGCGGGCCGCTGACCGCTTCGACCCCGACCTCGCATCGCTGCGGGTCTGGCTGTTCGCGATCGCCCGCAACGCGATGATCGACCACGCGCGGGCCTCGAGCCGGCGGCCGTGGCAGTCGGTGCTGATCGACCCGCCGACGGCGGAAGCCGCGTCCTCCGCGGTCGACGACCCGACCGAGCAGCTGCTGCGGTCGTGGGTCGTCGAGGAGGCCCTGCAGCGCATCAGCGAGGACCACCGCACCGTCATCGTCGAGACGCACCTCAAGGGCCGGTCCTACGCCGAGGTCGCGGCCGAGCACGGCATCCCGGTCGGCACGGTCCGCAGCCGCGTCTTCTACGGCCTCAAGGCACTGCGAGTGGCCATGGACGAGATGGGAGTCGCGCCGTGACTGACCCGTCCCCCCGCGAGGTCGTGCACCGGGCCCTGCGCGAGCAGCTCGGCGCCTACGCGCTCGGGCAGCTCGGCGAGGTCGAGGCGGCTGCGGTCGGGGCCCACCTCGACGGTTGCGCCGACTGCCGGACCGAGCTGGCCGAGATCGCGCCCCTGGCGGCCGACCTGCGCCTGGTCGACCCTGCCCGGCTGCCTGGGCCGGTGACGCCGCCGGCCGACCTGGGCGCGCGGATCGTGGCGGCCGTCGCCGCCGAGCGCGTGCTGCGCGACGCCCGGGTGCGCCGGGCTGCGCTGCGCCGCCGGGTGGTCGCGGCAGCCGCGGCCGTCGCGCTGATCGCCGGTGGGGTCGGCGCGGGGCTGGCCCTCGACGAGCCGGCCGCGCCCGCGGTCACCGCCGTCGGGCCCTACGAGCCGGTCGGTGTCACCACCACCGGCGTCACGGTGACCAAGGTGGGGCTGGTCCCCCACACCTGGGGCGTCGAGGTGAAGCTCGTCGGGTCCGGCTTCGCCGCCGGTGGCCGCTACCGCGCGGTCGTGCGCAGCCGCGACGGCCGTGACCTGCCCGCCGGGGAGTTCCTCGGGACGGGCACCGGCCAGCTGACCTGCAACATGCAGGCCGCGCTCCTGCGCGAGGCCGCGTCGGGCTTCTCGATCCTCGACGAGACCGGGCGGCCGGTCGTGCAGTCGCGCTTCCGTCAGGCCTAGGCCAGGTAGCCGCGCAGCACGTCGGCGCAGCGGGTGATCTCGCGGACATCGACGTGCTCCTCGCGGGTGTGCGCGAAGGACGGGTCGCCCGGGCCGTAGTTGACGGCCGGGATGCCGAGCGCGGAGAAGCGGGCGACGTCGGTCCAGCCGTACTTCGCGACCGGGGTCACCCCGACGGCCTCGACGAAGTGCGCCGCCGCTGGCTGCGTCAGGCCCGGCAGGGCTCCGGCCGCGCTGTCGGTGAGGGTCAGCGCGTAGCCGTCGAAGACCTCCTGCACGTGGGCCAGCGCCTCGGCCTCGCTGCGGTCCGGCGCGAAGCGGAAGTTGACGACGACGGTCGCCTCGTCGGGGATGACGTTGCCGGCGACACCACCGGTGACACCGACCGCGTTGAGCCCCTCGCGGTAGACGCAGCCATCGATGTCGACGTCGCGCGGGCGGTAGTCGGCGAGCCGCTGCAGGACCGGGGCCGCGCGGTGGATCGCGTTGTCGCCGAGCCAGCTGCGGGCGCTGTGGGCGCGCTTGCCGGACAGCTGGATCTCGACGCGCAGGGTGCCCTGGCAGCCCGCCTCGACCTGGGCACTCGTGGGCTCCATGAGGATCGCGAGGTCGGCCTGCAGGAGCTCCGGGCTGGTGCGGGCGAGCCGCCCCAGGCCGTTGCGCGAGGACTCGACCTCCTCGTTGTCGTAGAGGACCCAGGTGACGTCGTACGACGGGTCAGCGAGCGTCGCGGCGAGGTGCAGGATCACCGCGTCGCCGCCCTTCATGTCGCAGGTCCCGCAGCCGTGCAGCAGGTCGCCGTCCCGCCGCGACGGCAGGTTGTCGGCGATCGGCACGGTGTCGAGGTGACCGGCGACGAGGACCCGGCGCTCGCGCCCCTGGGTGGTCCGCGCGACGACGGCGTCGCCGTCGCGGTGGACGCTCAGGTGGCTCTCCTTGCGCAGCGCCTGCTCGACGAGGTCGGCGATCCGCTGCTCGGTGCCGGACACCGACGCGACGTCGACGAGGGCCTGGGTGAGGGCGACGGGGTCACCGTGCAGGTCGAGCTCCTGGTCCAGCTGGAGCCCGGGCATCAGGGCGCGACGCCGTGCTCGCGCAGGATGTCGTTGAGGGCCAGCTTGTCGTGCTCCTGGCCGGGCTCGAGGTAGCGCAGGACGAGCAGCACCGGCAGGCCGAAGTCGCCGCCGGGGAAGGACTTCACGCGGCTCGAGCCGACGCAGACGGCGCGCTCCGGGGCGACGCCGCGGTCGAGCTCGTTGCCGGTCTCAGCCTCGAAGACACGCGTCGAGCTGGTGAGGATCGCGCCGGCGCCGAGCTTGGCACCACGGCGGACGCGGGCGCCCTCGACGACCATCGAGCGGCTGCCGATGAAGGCGTCGTCCTCGACCACGACGGGCGCGGCCTGAGGCGGCTCGAGCACTCCCCCGAGCCCGACACCGCCGGACAGGTGGACGTTGCGGCCGACCTGTGCGCAGGAGCCCACAGTCGCCCACGTGTCGACCATCGAGCCGGCCCCGACGTAGCCGCCGATGTTGGTGTAGCTCGGCATCAGCACCACACCGGGCTCGAAGTAGGAGCCCCAGCGGGCGAGCGCCCCCGCGACGACGCGCACACCGTCGAAGGTCGTCTTCAGCGGCACCCGGTCGTGGACGAACGGCGGGCCGGACTCGACCATCGGAAGCACCTTGAACGACAGCAGGATCGCCCGCTTGGCGCGCTCGTCGACGACCACCTCGTCGTCGACGACCTGCGCGACGCGGGCCACCCCGATGTCGAGCAGGTCGACGGCGGCGACCACCTCGCGGCGGGCGTCGAGGTCGTTGGGCGTGAGGCCGTCACGGCGCTCCCACAGCTCGTCGACGACAGCGGGGATGAGGCTCTCGGTCATCCCCCGAGCCTAGGTCCCGCACCCTTGCGTCCTGCAGGCGGCGTTGCGGTGCCGCGCTGGCGCCGTAGGACGCAAAGGAGCGGGGGGCGGTCAGGCCAGCCGGGCGAGGCGCTCCGCCGCCGTGGCGATCGAGGCGTCGGTGGCGGTCAGCGCGAGCCGCACGTGGCGGTCACCGGTCGGGCCGTAGAACGAGCCGGGCGCGGCCAGGATCCCCACGCGGGCGAGGTCCGCGACGGTGTCCCAGTCCTGCGCGCCGCGGGTGCACCACAGGTAGAGCCCGCCCTCGGAGTGGTCCACCCGCAGGCCGGCCGACTCGACGGCGGCGCGCAGCGTCGTACGCCTGGCGCGGTAGCGCTCCTTCTGCTCCGCGACGTGGGCGTCGTCGGCCACCACGGCAGCCATGACGGCCTGCACCGGACGCGGCACGATCATGCCGGCGTGCTTGCGGACCTCGACCAGCCGCGCGATGACGGCGGGGTCGCCCGCGAGGAAGCCCGCGCGGTAGCCGGCGAGGTTGGACTGCTTGGACAGCGAGTAGCAGACGAGCAGGCCCCGGTGGTCGCCGTCGCAGACCCGCGGGTCGAGCAGGCTGATCGGCTCGGCCTCCCAGCCGAGCTCGAGGTAGCACTCGTCGCTCGCGAGCAGGGTGCCGGTGGCGCGCGCCCGGACGACGACGGCGCGCAGCTCCTCGACAGTGGCGACCCGGCCGTGCGGGTTGCCGGGGCTGTTGACCCAGGCGAGACCGGCGCGCTCGAGGCTGGTCGGGTCGGCCGTCGCGACCGGGGTGGCGCCTGCGAGGTGGGCGCCCGCGGAGTAGGTCGGGTAGGCGAGCTCGGGGTGGCTGACGACATCGCCGCGACCGAGGCCGAGCAGGGTCGGCAGCCAGGCGATGAGCTCCTTGGAGCCGATGGTCGGCAGCACGCCGTCGGGGTCGAGGTCGGGCACGCCCCGCCGCGCGAACCAGGCCGCGACCGCCTCCCGCAGCGGGGCCGTGCCCCACACGAGTGGGTAGCCGGGGGCGTCCGAGGCGGCGGCCAGTGCCTCCCGCGCAACAGCGGGAGTCGGGTCGACGGGGGTGCCGAGCGAGAGGTCGACCGGCTCCGGACCGGCGTCGATGCCGCGCTGCGCGAGGGCGTCGTGCAGCGATGCGGCGCCGGCCAGCAGGTGCAGGTCGCTCACCGCCGCACCCCTCGCCGCCCGTGCCGCCCGCCCCGCTGCTCCCGACCATGATCATCAGGGGCGGTGCACGCGACCCGTCGGCGAGTCGCGTGCAGACCGCCTGATGATCTCGGGGAGGTGGCGGGGGCGCTGGGGGTCATGCCCGGACGCCGACGGTCAGCAGGTGGCCGGTGAGAGCGGTGACGACACCGCCCGCCGCGGCGAGGGCGTGCAGCTCCTCGGCCCACCCCTCGTCGCCGAGCGGCACCTGCGTCTCGAGCGCGGGGGTGCGCGAGGTCTCCCAGGCGGCCCGCGCGGCGTGGCCCTCGGTGAGCAGCGACATCAGCGCGGAGCGGTCCATCTCCTCGAGCTCCTCGGCGACCGCGCGCAGCTCGTCGGCTACGCGGTGCAGCACCTCCGCGAGCGGCTGGCGGTTGGCGAAGAGGAACTCCCCGGTGCGCCCGGGCGGCGCGGCGCTGACCCGGGTGAGGTCGCGGAACGACCCGGCCGCGAGGGCCTGCGCGAGGCTCGACCCGGCGGTCGTCGCGCCGAGCACGGCCGCGAGCACGTGGGGCGCGTGGCTGGCCAGCGCGACGGCCTCGTCGTGGGCGACAGGATGGGCCGGTACGACGACAGCGCCCGTCGACAGGACGAGCTCGGCGACGGCGAGCCAGTCCTGCTGGGTGCACCACGGGCCGGGCGAGAGCACCCAGCGGGCACCGACGAGCAGCGCGGGGTCGGCGGCCGCGAAGCCGGAGGACTCCGAGCCCGCCATGGGGTGACCGGGCACCAGCCGACCGCGCGAGCCCAGAGCCTGCCACCGCTGGACGAGCGGGACCTTGACGCTGCCGACATCAGTGACCAGCACGTCGGGGCGACGACCGAGGACCTCGGCGAGCAGGTCGTCGTTGGCCCCGACCGGGGCGGCGAGCACGACGAGGTCGGCGCCGTCGAGGGCGCTGCCCAGGTCGGCGGCGACCGGCAGACCCCAGGCCGACGCGGCCGCGACGGCCTCCGGGGACGGGTCCCAGCCGAGCACCTGGTGGCCGGTGAGCGCCTGGGCCACCGACCCGCCGACGAGGCCGAGGCCGAGGACGGTGACGCGCATCAGCGGGCTCCTGCGAGTGCGGTGGCACGCCACGCCGACCAGCCGTCGCCGTCGACCGAGCCGGGCGGCTGGGTGTCGTCGGTCCCGAGCAGCTCGACGGGTGCGGTCTCCGGGCAGCTGCCGAGGACCTTGACGAGCACGCCGAGGCGGGCGACGGCCTCGAACGCCTCGGACACGACCTCGTCAGCGACGTGACCCGCCGCGGCGACGACGAAGACGTAGGTGCCGAGCTGGGCCTTGAGCGGTCTTGACGAGATGCGCGACAGCGCCACACCGCGGTCGGCGAAGCAGCGCAGCGCGTCGGCGAGGATCCCGGTGCGGTTGGTGTCGGGGGTCAGGACGGCGAGGGTCACGTCGCGGCCACTGGGCGCCGCCAGCTCGCGCCCGATGAGCGCCATCCGGGTCGCCGCACCGGGCACGTCCTCGACGGCGGTGCGCAGGGCGACCAGGCCGTGCAGGTCGACCGCCACCTGGCTCGCCAGCGCGGCGGTCCCAGCGTCCCCGCGGGCCGCCACGTCGGCGCACGCCTGCGACGTCGAGGTCGTGAGCTCCACGTCGAGGCCGAGCTCCGCGACGACGCGACGGCACTGCGCCACGGCGTGCGGGTGGCTCACGACCCGCGTCAGTGCGGACTCCGACGCGCCCGGAAGAGCCGCCAGCACGAAGGTCACCGGCACGACGACCTCACGGCGCAGGTAGAGCGACGACGACCCGAAGACCAGCTCGTCGAGGGTGTGCGCGACGTCGCCCTCGACGCTGTTCTCCAGCGGCAGCAGGCCGAGGTCGGCGGTCCCCGACAGGACGGCCGACACGATCTCCCGAGCGTCGCGGGCCGGCTCGGCGTCGGCCTCGATCCCCGTCGTACCTGCGTGGGTGAAGGACCCGGGCGGCCCGAGGTAGAGCAGCCTCGGGCGGCCGCCCACTAGGCGCCTTCGGTGTTCTTGCCGAGCGGGACCGCCATGACGACCGGGTGGTCGAGGTCGACCGGGCCGACCTTCGACGCGCCACCGGGGCTGCCGATGGTCGTCGTCTCGGTGAAGAAGTCGACGTTGGCGCGGTAGTAGTCCTTCCACTGCGCCGGGGTGTCGTCCTCGTAGTAGATGGCCTCGACCGGGCAGACCGGCTCGCAGGCGCCGCAGTCCACGCACTCGTCGGGGTGGATGTAGAGCGACCGCTTGCCTTCGTAGATGCAGTCGACCGGGCACTCCTCGATGCAGGCCTTGTCCTTCACGTCGACGCAGGGCTCGGCGATGACGTAGGTCACGTCGGGGGTTCCTCTCGGTACGGGTGCTGCGCCTAGTGTCCCAGTCGTGAGCAGCAACGTGCCATCGGGGGTGCGCTACACGGTCGACGTCGGACCCAGCGCCGGCGTCGAGGCCGTCGGCGTGCGGGTCTCGCTGCGGCGCCGGCTCCCCGAGGGCGGTCTGGGCGACGTGCTCGGCGTCGTCACGCGCTGGTCCGACGGGGTCGTCGAGGTGGTCCGCCGCGACGGGACGGTGGTCACCGTCGACGAGGCCGACGTCGTCGCGGCCAAGCGCGTCCCGCCTGCCCCCGAGCGCCGACCGCGCGCATGACCGGTCCCCGTCCTGTCATGTCGCCGCAACGCGACGGACACGTCGACAGCGCACGCTCGGGGCGTGATCACACGACGCTCCCGCTCGGGCCAGGTGCAGGTGACCTTCTCGCTCCCCGTCGACGCCCCGCCCGGCGCGGTGTCGGTCGCGGGCCCCTTCAACGACTGGACACCCGGCGCGACACCGCTGAAGAAGTCACTGCGCCACGGCGACCGGCGGGCGACCGTCACGGTGCCGCCCGGTGAGCGGCTGCCGTTCCGCTACGTCCTCGACGGCGAGCACTGGTTCGACGACGAGGCACCCGACGACTGGCAGCCCAACGACCAGGGGACGTCGGACGGCATCGTCCTCACCTGAGACCGCACCCAGGTCGGCACCCGGGCGCGTTCCGGCGGGGCGGCGGTGAGCGGCGCGAGCCGGCGCCGCTTCGCCGAGGTGGTCCGCGCCGACCGCGTCGACCTCGGGCTGGCCTGCCTGCTCGTCGCGGCTGAGGTCGACGCCGACCTCGACGTCGACGAGCACCTTGCGACCCTCGACGAGCTCGCCGCCCACTGCCGACAGGCCGTCCCGCCGCTCGCCCGCCCGGAGGTCGCCGCCCGGGGCCTGCAGGCGGTGCTCGGCGACCGGCTCGGCTTCGCCGGCTCACCCGAGGACTACGCCGACCTGCGCTCGTCGCTGTTGCCCGAGGTGCTGCGCCGACGCCGTGGCCTGCCGCTGCTGCTGTCGGTGGTGTGGGTGGAGGTCTGCGCCCGCCTCGACGTGCCCGCGTGGTGCACGGCGCTGCCCGGCCACGTCGTCGTCGGCCTCGGTGACCCCGACGACGACCACGTCGTCGTGGACGCCTTCGCGGGCGGCGCCACGGTCACCGCGCCGGGGCTGCGACCGATCGACCCGCTGGACCTCGTGACTCGCGTCCTCACCAACGTGCGGGTGCTGACCGAGCGGCAGGGGCCGTCCCTGGAGGCCGCCCGCACCCGGCTCTGGGCGGTCGAGCTGACCCTGCTGCTGCCGCGGCACGACGCCGACCTGCGGCGCGAGCGGGGCGAGCTGCTCGTCCGGCTCGGTGACCACCTGGGCGGGGCGGCAGCGCTCGAGGAGCACGCCGACCTGGTCGAGGCCGTCGACACCGAGGCGGCCGACCGCTGCCGCAGCCGCGCCCGTCAGGCGCGCGCCCGGCTCAACTGAAACCCGCACCCGGCTCGACAGAGGCCCAGGCCCGGCTCTACCGAGGCGCCCGCCCACTTCCGGCGTACGCCCTCTGCGGGCCCGTGACAGGCCACCGGCCCGGCTCCTCCAGCGAGGGACCGGGCCGGTGGGACGGGCTGGGTCAGCTGACCCGGACGACGACCTCGTTGGAGGTGCCGGCCGCGTTGCTGTGCGTCGCGCCGATGGTCACGCGCAGCACGTAGGTGCCGCGCGACAGGCGACGGGTGAGCGTCCACTTGCCTGCGCTGTCGACCCGGGCGGCCGCGTCGAACGAGCGCAATTGGCCGTTGACGACCCGCTGGAGACGCACGATCGAGCCCGGCTTGGCGGGCGCGGTGTCACCGGAGATACGGGCCGTGGCGATCGGGCCGTCGAGCTCGTTGAGCGCCGCCTTGGCGTTGATGCTGGTGCGGACCACCTGGAGGACCTGCGGCGACTGCGAGCCCGCGAGGTCGTCGGTGGTGCTGCCGGCGTAGCGGGCGAACAGCACGGTGTTGACGGTCGGGACGACCTCGCCGCCGAAGCTGCCGTCGGCCGCCGTCGTGTAGGTGCGGACGACCGCGGTGCGCGTCGTGTACTGCTGGCGCGCGACGAGCTCGACGGTCTTGCCGCCGAGGCCACCGGACGGTCCGGACAGCGTCCCGGAGATGCGGGCGGGGGCGCCGCGGGCCGCCCGCGGGCCGGCCGTCGCGAGGGTCAGCGAGGTGATCGCCCCGTCGTCGTCGGTGATCGTCACGGTCTGGGCCGTGGTCGCACCGAGCGACGCGCCACCGGTCGGGTTGGTCAGCGTGACGACGAAGGTCTCGGCCGGCTCGTCGGCCGTGTCGTTGGTGACGGGCACCGAGATCGTCTTGCTGGCCTCGCCGTCGGCGAAGGTCAGCGTGCCGCTGGTCGCGGTGTAGTCGCTGCCCGCGGTCGCGGTGCCGCCGCCGGTGGCGTAGTCCACGGTGACGGTGCCGTTGGGCGTGCTGCGCGTCACCGTGACGGTGGCAGTGCCCACCGACTCCGCGACGGTCGCGGTCTCCGCAGAGACCGCGAGGCGGCCGGGCGAGGCGAGCGCGAGGTCCTCGGTGGTGGCGGGCGAGAGCGCGCCGAGTGAGGTCGCCGCACCGCTGGTGAGGTTGACGCGGTAGAGCGCGGGGACCCCGCCGACGGTCAGCGCGGCGAAGGCCGTGCCGCCCGCGGGCGAGATGTCGAGGTCCGAGCCGTTCTGGATGTCGACGCCGAGCGGACCCACGGTGTTGAGCGTGCCGTTGTTGGGCGGGTTCTGCGTGACGAGGCGGTCACCGGTGGCGTCGAGGTCGTAGAGCGTGGTGGTCGTGGCACCCGCGACGCTGTTGGTGTAGCCGGTACCGACGACGCCCGGGTTCTGACCGGCGTTGGCGTCGCCCGCGGCGTACTGCAGGTCGACGTCGCCGGTCGTGCTCGGCGCGGTCACGGTGGACGCGCCACCCGTCACCGGGTTGAGCCGAAGGTTCTGGTCGGCGTCGCTGACGACGCGGATCCGGTCGGGGACCGGGTTGAAGTCCACGCCGAAGGCCGTGCCCGACAGTCGCGGGCTGATCGGAGCACCGACGACCGTCGCCGTGCCCGTGGCCGGGTCGATGGTGACGATGCGGTCCGAGGCCGTGCCCTTGACGATGCCGAACAGCTCACCGGTCGCAGGGCGGACGTCGATGCCGACGACGTCGTCACCGGCGGCGAGGCCGGTGATCGCCCGGGTCAGGGTGGCCGTGCCGGGAGCCTGGACCGAGAAGGTCGTGATCTCGTTGGCGGTGGTGAGGCCGTAGGCCCGACCGGTCTCGTCGTCGGTGATCGTGAAGGTGCTCACGGCCGGGGACAGGACGTGGTCGGCGGTCGAGGTGCCGAGGGTGACGGTGAAGGTCTCCGCGCCCTCGACCAGGTTGTCCTGCGTGAGCGGGACGCTGAAGGTCTTGGCGCCCTCACCGGCCGCGAAGGACAGGGTGCCGGAGGTCGCGGCGAAGTCGGTGTCGGACGTCGCCGAGCCGCTGCCGGTCGTGTAGGTCACGGTGGCCGCGGTCGAGGTGTCGCCGGAGCGGGTCACCGTGACGGTCGCGCTGCCGCCCTCGGTGAGGCCGGTCGCCGCGATGGTGACACGCGGCACCGCGACGGTGATGTCGTCGACGGTCCCGAGGCCGCCGGCGACGACGGTCGCCGCACCGGTGGTCAGGTTGACGGAGTAGAGGTTGGTCGTGCCGGCCACGGTCAGGGCCGCGAAGGCCTCGTTGCCAGGGGCCGCGATGTCGAAGCCGGCAGCGGCGACGACGTCACCGATGCCGAGACCGGTGCCGACGGTGTTGAGGGTGCCGTTGTTCGGCGGCGCCTGCGTGACGAGGACGTCGCGGGCGGTCTCGATGTCGTAGAGCGTCGTCATGGTGGTGCCCGCGACGCTGTCGGTGTACCCGGCCGCGGTGGCGACCGGGTCGGTGCCGGTGCCGGCGTCCCCGGTCGCGTAGGCCAGGGTGCCGTCGCCCGTCGTGCTCGGCGCCGTGACCGCCGAGGCGCCGCCCGTGACCGGGTTGAGCCGGAGGTTCTGGTCGGCGTCGCTGATGACGCGGATGCGGTCCGGGACGGGGTTGAAGTCCACGCCGAAGCTCGTGCCGGACAGCCGCGGGGAGATCGGGGCGCCGATGACGGTTGCCGCACCCGTGGCCGGGTCGATCGTGATGACCCGGTCGGCGGCGGAGCCCTTGACGATGCCGTAGAGCTGGCCGGTGGCCGGGCGGATGTCGATGCCCACGACGTCGTCGCCGGCGGTGAGGCCGGTGATCGCGACGGGCGCGGTGCGCGTCGCGGGCGCGGCCGTGCGGAAGCTGGTGATCTGGTCGGTGGCCGTCAGGCCGTACACGAGGAAGCCGCCCGTGGGCACGGCGGCGGCCGGCGCGGCCAGGACGACCGCACCTCCTCCGGCGAGCGCGAGGGCGAGCAGGACGGACAACGGACGACGTGTGGCACCGGACGACACCGGCGTACCCCCTGTTTCAGGTGTGGGTGAGGCGTGCACCTTGCTCGGTGTTGCATACGCAGAGCAGGGCAGGTGGGTTCACCCGCCTACTCTCGGGAGCGTGCTGAGGCTCACCGACACCAGGACCCGTGCGGTCGAGGAGATCGTCCCCGCGACGCCGGGGCTGCTGACCGTCTACGCCTGCGGGCCGACGGTCTACCGCTACGCCCACGTCGGCAACCTGCGGACCTTCCTGCTCGGCGACCTCGTCCGCCGCGTCGCCCAGGCCCACGGGCTGCGGGTCCGCCTCGCGCAGAACATCACCGACGTCGGCCACCTGCAGGACGACACCGCCGTCGACGCCGACGGCGAGGACAAGCTGCTCGCGCAGGCGAAGGCCGAGGGCAAGGACCCCTTCGCGGTCGCGCGCTTCTACGAGGAGGCGTTCCACCGCGACCTCGCCGCCCTGGGGGTGCGCCCCGCGGACGCCTACCCGCGGGCGTCGGAGTGCATCGGCCTCATGATCGACCTGATCGCCCGGCTCGTGGACAAGGGCCACGCGTACGTCGGGGACGACGGCACCGTCTACTACGACGCGCGCTCCTTCCCGTCGTACGGTGCGATCTCCGGGAACCGCCTCGACGACCTGCGGGCCGGTCATGGGGCGACGGGCGAGTCGACCGCGACGGGCAAGCGCTTCCACGCCGACTGGGCGCTGTGGAAGCGCGCCGGCGAGGCCCGCGAGATGACCTGGCCGTCGCCGTGGGGACACGGCTTCCCCGGCTGGCACATCGAGTGCTCGGCGATGTCGCTGGACCTCATCGGTGACCGCATCGACCTGCACCTCGGCGGCATCGACCTGCGCTTCCCGCACCACGAGGACGAGCGCGCCCAGTCCGACGCCGCGGTCGGCCACGAGGTCGTCACCCGCTGGGTCCACGGCGAGCACCTGCTCTTCGAGGGCCGCAAGATGGCGAAGTCGACCGGCAACGTCGTGCTCGTCTCGGACCTCGCCGAGCGCGGGCTCGACCCGCTCGCGCTGCGACTGGCCTTCCTGCAGACCCGCTACCGCCAGCAGGCCAACCTGTCCTGGGAGGGCCTCGAGGCGGCTGACCGGCAGCTGACGGCGTGGCGGCGGCAGGTCGCCGCGTGGGCCGAGGAGCCGTCGAAGCCGATGTGCGCCGAGGTTCGCCTCGAGGTGCTCGACGCCTTCGACGACGACCTCGACACGCCGCGGGCCGTCGTCGCGCTGCGCCGGGCGGCGAAGTCGGACCTGCCGGCCGGCTCGCTGTTCGAGCTGTTCGCGTGGGCCGACGGGCTGCTCGGCCTCGACCTCACCCGCCTCGTCGGCCAGCCGGTGGAGCAGGCCGTGCTGCCCGCGGGCGCGCAGGAGCTGCTCGACGCGCGCGCGGCCGCGCGCGCCGCCAAGGACTGGGCCGGTTCCGACCGGCTGCGCGACGAGCTCGCAGCCCTCGGCGTCGCGGTCACTGACACCCCCGCCGGCCAGGACTGGTCCCTCACCTAGCCCGGCCCCCACCGCCTGCGCCCCCGCCCGCCCCCCGCCCGCGCAGCCGGTGTCTCGGGCGAGAGTGGTCGCTCTGGTGACCCCGATCGACCGAGACGCCACCGCGCCCACCCGCCCAGCGCTGTCTCGGGCGAGAGTGGTCGCTCTGGTGACCCCGATCGACCGAGACGCGACTGACCTCCGCAGCCTCAGCGCATGACGGAGGTCAGCTGCTGTCCGACCAGCGAGCGGTCGTGGCGCAGGTTTCCTGTCGTGAACCGCATCAGCAACGCCCGGTCGGAGAGGTGCTCGACCAGGATGGAGTTGGCCCGCAGGGTGTCGGCGTCCCATCCGCGCACGTCCATGTGCTGCGCACCGTCGATCTCGACGGCGAGCCGCCACCGCTCCCACCAGGCGTCCAGGTAGCGCTTTCCCGTGCTCGTGCGCACGGGGCGCTGAAGCCGATCGGGCAGCGGCAGGCCGAGCTCACGGAGCAGCCCCAGGAAGTCGAGCTCACTGCGCGCTGTCGCGCCCAGGTCCACGTCCTCCAGGACCTCCAGCGTCAACGCGCGGCGCGGCACGTGATGGAGCACCTGGGCCGCGGAGCGTACGGAGGCAACCGTGACGAGTCGCTGCTGGACGGCCGCGGCGACCCGCCACTCCGCGGCTCGGTCGCTGACTGCCCACGCTGCCGAGTGCAGGACGGCCGCAGGTGCGCGCAGGAGCGGGGGTGACTTCACGGGGTGCTTCAGGTCGACGAGCCGGACGACGCGGTGGGGGACGACGACGAGCGGCGGGTCGAGGTGATCGGCGCCTGACTTCGGCGGCGTCTTGATGCGACCCGGCGTCGCCACGTGGATCACGGCGGGACGGGGCAGCGTCATGCCGAGCTCGATCAGGGCGGCGTCACCCGTCAGGGCGGCGTGCTCGTCAGCGGCCAGCACCGCCGCCCACGCACGCTCGCGATCACTGGGCACTCCGCGGTGCGCCACGGCCACACCGGGCAGGACGTGCTGCCACCGCTTGCTCGTGAACTGCCACTTCCACCCGGCGGCGGTCATGCCACTGCGCAGAGCCTGGGCACGGCTGATCACGCCGTCTTGCTGGACGAGCAGATCGCGCCACGTGGGCTGGACTGGCTCAGGTGCCGTCGTCATGACTCGACACAGTGGCCGCCTCGACCGCCTTGCGGGCCCGTCGTGCGAGATCTGTGGACAGTCACCGGGCATCGTCTCGGTGGATCGGGGTCACCAGAGCGACCACCCTGACCCGAGACAGCACTGAGCGGGCGCGTGCCGTGGCGTCTCGGTGGATCGGGGTCACCAGAGCGACCACCCTGACCCGAGACAGCGGGCGGGCGGGGCGGGCGCGGGCGGCGGGGGCGGGCGAAGCGGGCGCAGGGTCAGGCGGTGGGGGACGCGGACGGTGCGGGCTTCGGGGACGCGGACGGGGACGGGGATCCAGACGGAGCGGGCGCGGCGCGGCGCGGGGGCGGGCCGCAGATGAAGCGCGGCTCGGGCAGGTAGCGGTGCTTGGCGCTGTCGCGCTTGACCTCCACGCCGCCCTTCTTGAAGATCCGCGTGATCGTGATGTCGAAGCCGTTGGCGCCGGAGGCGGCGGTGCAGTCGGCCCGCTGGACGTACTGCGTGCCGAAGGTGCGCATCCGGGTGCGCGGCGACGAGACGGACACGATCTCGTCGTACCTCTTGGTCCCCCACAGCTCGACGGTGATGGAGCGCTCGGTGTAGCGCGTGATGATCACCGCGCCGTGCGGGCTGTCGTTCTTCCACCTCAGGTCCGGCGCGGGGAACGACACGGTGGCCTCGCGACCGGCGGGGTAGCGCGAGATGAAGTAGCTGTGGGGCTTGTGCTCGACGTCCTGCATGCCGGCGAAGAAGGTCGCGTTGTAGAGCGTCGTCGCGAACTGCGAGACCCCGCCGCCGACCCGGTCGACGAACTGCCCCTCGAGGATCTGCGGCGCCTCGACGAAGCCGCGCGCGCGGTCGCGCTCCCCCACGTCACCGTTGAGGGAGTAGGTCTCGCCCGGCAGCACGACGTGGCCGTCGACGATGTCGGCGATGCGGTGGATGTTGGTGACCCTCGGCCGGCAGCAGGGGTGGAAGGTCGTGAACTCGCCGACCTTCTCCTTCACCCCGAGGGTCTTCGCGAGCGCCGTCGTGACCCGGGGCGGGGTCACGACCAGGGCCAGGGAGGTACGCCGGGGGGCGGCCGACCGCAGCACCGTGCTGAGGGCAGCCTCGAGCGCGTCCGCGCCGACGGTCTTGCCGTCCTTGCCGGGCACCACGACGGGGGTCCCGCTCGAGACGTCGAAGGTGGCGTCGAGCGGCTCCTGCTCCACGGCGGCGAGCCGGTCGTCGAGCGCCTTCAGCAGCACGTCGCCCTTGAGAGTGGGCGCGATGTTGCCCTCGCTGTCGGCCTCGAGCGAGAAGGCCTTCGCGATGTCGGCCGGTCGCACCACGAGCGGCTTGCCCTCGACGTCGACCGTGACGGGTGCGGCGACGGCGGGCCGCGCGAAGCTGGTCAGCGCGGCCTGCACCCCCTCGGCCGTGCTCTTCACCGGCGTGACCTCGACCGCGGCCTCGACCGGCTCGCCGGTGACCCACTCGTCGCGCAGCTCCGACGCGGTCGCCTCGGCGTCGAGGACCCGGCCGGTGAGCGGCAGGACCGCGACCGGCGTCGCGCCCTGGAAGCGGACCGCGCCCTCGCGGGCCGGTCGGTCGACGGCCTTCTTCAGCGCCGCGACCGCGGCCGCGAGCGTGGCGTCGTCGGCGTCGGTGCGCAGCTCGACCTCGCGGCGGGCCCCGAACAGGCCACGCAGCCCGTCGAGCGGACTGGTGTCGGTGAGGGCGTCGACGGTCGCGTCGAGGTCGACCGAGAGCCCAGCCGCGACCGGGTCGATCGTGCGCTCCTCGCCGTCCACGACGACCCTGACCGGCGCGGTGGTGCGGGGCAGCACGGCGCCGAGCCGACCGCGCGCCTCGGCGGCGGACACGCCACCGACGTCGACGCCAGCGACGACCACGCCGCGCGGGACATCGCTGCCGGTGAGGGCGAGCGCGGTCCCGCCGAGGACAACGGTGCCGCCGAGGGCACCGGCAGCGATCAGGAGCAGGCGGTTCGGCACCCGCTCCACAGTAGGCGGCGCGTCGGACGTTCGCGAGGGGCGCTCAGGCCCCGGCGCGCGCTCCCGCGAGACGGGCGTTGTCGATGACGATCGCGGCCGGGCCCTCGATGAGCTTGAGCGTCGACAACGCGGTCTCACCGAAGGCGTTCTTCACGGCGCTCGAGAGCGCGAGGACACCGACGACGGCACCACCGTGACCGCGCAGCGGCATCGACACGAACGTCGCCATGCGGGCCCCCTCGGCACCGCCCGGCAGGTCGTCCGGGTCGTCGACGAGGGCGCCGCCGGCCTGGGCGACCCGGGTCGAGAGGGCGGCGACGGACAGCTCTTCACCGCCGTACGACGAGACGCTCTCGGCGGAGGCGCTCATGAACTCCTCGTAGTGCTGCTGGGCCGTCGGTCCACCGACCGCGACGTAGGCCTGGCGCTCCGCACCGAGCAGCACCGCGGCGAGGTCGTAGCCGACGAAGCGCTGCAGGACGCCGAGCAGCGAGGCGACCGAGGCCTCGAGGCCGGACGCGGTCGCGGCGATGGCGGTGACGGACTGCGCGACGGAGGACTCGAAGAGCTTGCGGTCGAGCAGGTCGCAGACCCGCGAGAGCACGTCCTCCTCGCTGAGCTCGAGCGGGTCGGCCTTGAGTGCCGGGCGCCCACCGCGCGACGCCGTCGCCGCCATGAGCACCTCGTCGATGGTGCCGGCGAGCTCGGGCGCCTCGAAGTCCTTGGTGAGGTAGCGGTCGACGCCTGCCTGCCCCGCCCAGTAGCGGTCGGAGGCTGCGTCGAGGGAGGTGAGCATGACCACCGGCGTGTCCGCGGTCATCCAGTCGTCCTTGAGCAACCGTGCGGCGATGAAGCCGGACACCCGCGGCATCTGCACGTCGAGCACGACCGCGTCGGGTTGGTGGGCGAAGACCGCCTGCACCGCACCGATGCCGTCCTCGGCCTGGATGACCTCGTGGCCCTCCTTCGTCAGCACGCTGCTGACGATCCGGCGCAGAGTGGGGCTGTCGTCCGCGATCACGATCCGAGCCACTACCTGCCCACCAGCCTTCGCACCGTCGAGACCAGCTGCTCCTGGTCGAACTCGTTCTTGAGAAGGTACGCAGAGCAGCCGGCCTCGAGCCCGGCCTGCCGTGCGTGGTCCTCTCCACGGCTGGTCATGATGATGACCGGGACGTTCTCCCAGCCCTTGGTGCGCCGGATCGTGCGGGTGAGGGCGAAGCCGTCCATGCCCGGCATCTCCACGTCGGACAGCACCAGGTCGGCGGGGTCGTCGCGCAGCCGCGAGGCGCCGTCGAGGCCGTCGACGGCGGTCTCGACCTGGTAGCCGGCACCCTCGAGGATGACCCGCTCGAGCTCGCGGACACCCACGGAGTCCTCGACGACGAGGACGCGTGGGCGCCGCTGGCCGGCGACGTGCGCCTTGGTGGCGGGGACGGCCTTCGGGGCGGCCGGTGACGCGCTCAGGGCGGCCGTGGTCCCGACGGCGCGGTCGGCGAGCTCGCGCAGGTCCAGCAGGCAGACCACGCTGCCGTCGCCGTCGATGGTGGCGCCCGCGACGAAGGGGACCCGACCGAGGTAGGAGCCGAGGTCCTTCACCACCAGCTCCGACTCGCCCTCGAGCCGGTCGACGGCCCAGGCGATCTGACCCCCGGCCCCACCGGCGTGGCGCACGACGAGAGCGGCCCGGGGGGCCTCGCCACCGCGCGGGAGACCGAGGGCGGAGCCGAGGTCGAGCAGCGGGACGGACACGCCGTGGCGGACGACGACGGTGGCGCCCGCGAGGACGTGGACCTCCGCGTCGCGCAGCGACAGCGACTCGACGACACCCGGGACCGGGACGGCGTAGCGCTCGTCACCGACCCGCGCGACGAGGCAGCGCAGGACACCGAGGGTGACCGGGAGCGTCAGCACGAAGGCGGTGCCGCTGCCGCGCTCGCTGCGCACCTCGACGCTGCCACCGAGCTCCTCGACCGCATCGCGGACGACGTCGAGACCGACGCCGCGGCCGCTGGTCTCCGTGACCGCGGAGGCCGTGGAGAAGGCGGGGGTGAACAGCAGGGAGAGCAGCTGCGAGCCGGCCAACGGCGAGTCGGCGGGGAGCAGTCCGACGGCGACGGCCTTGTCGCGCACGGCCTGCTCGTCGACACCCGCGCCGTCGTCGGACACCTCGATGACGACGGTGCCGCCCACGGATCGGGCGCTGACGGTGACGACGGCCTGCTCGGGCTTGCCCAGGGCGCGACGCACCTCGGGGCTCTCGCAGCCGTGGTCGACCGCGTTGATGACGAGGTGCTTGAGAGCGTCGGCGACGCCGTCGAGCACCTGCTTGTCGAGCTCGACGTCCTCGCCGTGGGTCTCGAGGCGGACGTCTTTGCCGGTGGTGACGGCGACATCGCGGACGATGCGCGGCAGCGCAGCGAGCACGCGACGGACCGGCACCATCGCCAGGCCCATCGCGCCGTCACGGACCAGCGCCATGCCGCCGCGGTGGCCCTCGACGAGCTCGCGCAGGCCGCGCGCGGTCGCCGTGACCTCCTCGCCGGTGCCGGTGAGTCGGTGCAGCGCCAGCTCGACCTCGGGCGGCAGCCCACCGGCGTGCCGGGACGTGGCCTGGCGCAGGGTCGCGATCCAGCGGGCCTGCTCGGCCGCGAGCGCAAGCAGCTGGCCCGTGGTCTGCTCGACCCGCCGCGCGCCCAGGTCGGCCTCGCCGACAGCGTCGAGCAGGTCGTAGACCTTCGAGGCGCCGACCCGCACCGAGTCCGATGCGGTGGAGCGGACGGCCGGCTCGGGCTGCGGCTGGGGGGGCACGACGGGGGCGGATGGCGCGACCTCGACAGGAGCGACCGTGACGGGAGCAGCGGGCGCGGGAGAGGCCTGCGCCGGGCCCGGCTGGGCACCGGTGAGGCGCGGCACGGTCACCGGGTCCTGGCCCTCGACGGCGGCCCGCAGGGCGTCGACGAGCGGTTGGAGGGCGGAGTCGTCGACGGCGTCGTCACCGGGGAGCGCCTGCGCGATCCCGTCGCAGGCCGCGAGCAGCAGGTCGACGAGGTCGCGGCGGGCGGTCAGCCGTCCGTCGCGCACGAGGCCGAGCAGGTCCTCCATGTTGTGCGCGACGTGCAGCACGCCCTCGAGGCCGAGCATCCGGGCCGAGCCCTTGACCGTGTGGGCGTCGCGGAACAGCCCGGCGACGGCTTGCCGGGGGTTGCCGGCGCCCTCGAGCACGAGCAGCCCCGACTGCAGCGAAGCGAGCCGCTCCTCGACCTCCGCGCGGAAGGTCGCGAGCAGCTCGGGATCGTCTCCCCAGGCCGGCATGCTCTGGAGTTCGGCGCGAAGCACCCCCGCCTGTAGCGACAACGCCCCCGAGGTACGACGACGCCCGCCGGCCTCGTGGGCGCGGCGGGCGTCGGGGCTCGCGGGTCGGTCGGGTCAGCCGGTGTGGAACTGCGCGATCGAGGACCGCAGCTCGGCAGCCAGGACGTTGAGCTGGGCGGCCGCGGCGGCGGCCTGGCGCGACCCCACGGCGTACTGCCGGGACACGTCGGACACCTGCGTCATCGCGGCGACGACCTGGTCGGAAGCGCTGCGCTGCTGCTGGGTGGCGATCGAGATCTCCTTCGCGGCGGTGGTGGTCTCGTCGACCATGCCGCTGATGCGCTCGAGGGCGTCGACGACGCCGCGGGCGAGCTGGGTGCCGGCGCGGACCTCCTTGGCCCCCTCCTCCGACGCGATGATGGTGGAGTTGGTCTCGGCCTGGATCTCCCCGACGATGGCCTGGATCTGGCCGGCCGACTCCTGAGAGCGCTCAGCGAGCTTGCGCACCTCGGAGGCGACGACCGCGAAGCCGCGGCCGTGCTCGCCGGCCCGGGCCGCCTCGATGGCGGCGTTGAGGGCCAGCAGGTTGGTCTGGTCGGCGAGGTCGTCGATGACGTCGAGGATCCGGCCGATCTCGTGGGACTTCTCCCCGAGCGACAGCGCGCGGGAGGCGATGCCGTCGACGCGTTCGGCGATGGTGTCCATCGACTCGACGGAGGCGGAGACCGCCGCCCGTCCCTGCTCGGCGTAGCGCAGCGTCTCGGCGGCGTAGCGGGCCACGGCCTCGGAGGTCTCCGCGATCTGCGCGGCCGTCGCGGCGAGCTCCTCGATCGTCGAGGTCGTCTCCGAGACAGCGGAGGACTGCTGCGTCGCGGAGGCGGCGTGCTCCTCGGCGGTCGCCAGCAGCTCGCCGGCGGAGGCGCCGATCTGCTCGCCGCCCGAGCGGATCTGGGTGACGAGGTTGCGCAGGTTGCCGAGCGTGTTGTTGAAGGCGTCGCCGAGACCGGCCAACTGGCGGTGGTCGACGACGTCGACGGTGGCAGACAGGTCACCCGAGGCGGCCCGCTCGAGCGACGCGGAGAGCTCCGCGACCTTGGCCTCGAGGACCTTGCGCTCATCGCTGGCCTTCGCCCGCAGGCTCCACACCGCGGCCGACAGGGAGGAGTTGAACCACGCGATGATCGGGAAGGTCGCGCCGACGAGGATGAGCGAACCGGCCGACTGCCGGTCGAGGGTGTGCGCGATCGCAGAGGCGGCGACGAGGCCGCCGGAGGCGGCGAAGCCGAACAGCGCCGCCTGCCAGCCGGGCATCGAGACCGCCGCGAAGAGCACGACGCCGAGGTAGCAGACCCAGTAGGGACCGTCGATGCCACCGGTCAGCGCCACCGTCGCGGTGGCCCAGATGGTGTCGGAGACGAGCAGCAGCACCCGGAAAGCGGTGATGTTCGTCAGCACGAAGTGGGACTTCATCGCCAGCGACGGCATGACCGTCAGGAAGACGGTGACCGCGACTCCGAAGATGAGCCACAGGTAGATCGCCGTGTACTGGATGACGATGCCGTTGGGCGCGCCGAGCTGCGACGACGTCAGCACCGCCGCGAGCGTGACGAGCATGTGCAGCCACGTCATGACGGCTGCCGCCTTGGCGAGCCGGATCGAGAAGTCCACGGGTCTTCCTCCTACTGGTCCTGCTGGTGCGTCGGCGGGTCCGGCCGTCGGCTGAAGGTGCGGGGAGGGATCAGCCCGCGCGTCGTGCGCGCGGCAGAGCGTCGGCGAGGGCGAACAGCGCGTCGAGGTCCACCACGCCGCACGGGCCCTCGGCGTCGGTGGCCTGGCCGGCGAGCAACGAGCCGGCCGCCTCCGACAAGTGAGCGAGCGCCGGCTCCAGCGCCTCGGGATCGACCCACAAGGTCCCCTCGACGCCCTCGGTGAGCAGTCCGACGGTGACGCTGCCCCGCGTGAGGACGACGAGTCGAGCCCGCCGGTCCAGCGACGACGCGTCAGTGGTGAGCAGGGGCCGCAGGTCGAGCACCCCCAGCACCCGGCCGCGCCAGTTCGCGACGCCGGCGACCCAACTGGGCAGGCCCGGCACGCGGGTGAGGCCGGGCGGGCGTCCCACCTCGGCGACCGCGGTCATGGGGAGCGCGTAGCGGCAGCCGCCGAGCCGCACCACCACGACCTCGACGGCCTGGTCCGGCCGGCTCAGCTCGCCGTCGACTGCGGCAGGGGCACTGTCCATGTCGTCGTCATCGGCGGGCAGGGCCCTCGGGTGAAGTGCTCGCCTGCCGCGGCTGCACCGGCGTGGCCGACGTCACCACGGGGCGGGTCGCGCTGAGCGCGTATCCCGCCGCCGAGCCCACGGCGCCCACGGCCAGGAAGACCAGGCCCAGCGTCGCGAGACCGCTGCCTTCGCCGCCCGCGATGACGAGGTCCCCCTCGGACCGCTTGCTGCCGGCGAGCAGCGCCAGGGTGACCCAGAGCAGACCGGGGACGACCGCACCCCAGCGGGCGCGCACCACGCGGGCACCCACCACCCCGAGCACCGCCGTCCCAGCGCCGGCCAGCAGGAGCGACACGGGCACCAGGGTGCCTGCGACGCGCAGCGGCAGCAGGAACGACGACAGGACGGCGTTCTGGACGGCGAGCACGAGGACCACGGCGTACGACGCACCCGTGAGCACCCGGCCCGGCGGACGCTCCACGGGTGGTGCTGGCTCGGGGGCGGTCACGCCCCCGAGCCTGCCAGGTCAGGCCTTGCGGGGCCGCACGGCACGACGAGTGGGGACCGGCGTCGCGGCCAGCTCGGTCGCAGTCCGCAGGTCGATGACCCGCGGGCCCCTGGCGGTGGCGATGGCGGTGGCCGCCTCCAGCACGTCGGTGATCTGCGTGCCGATCAGCTCCTCGCGCTCGAGCAGCGCGTCGCGCAACGCCTCCACGAGGTGGGTGTTGGCCTCGAGCAGGGCCTTGGCCTCGACCTTGAGCTCACCGAGGAGCCGCTCGACCGCGGCACGCCCCTGGGTGTCGGCGAGCACCCGGCCGACGATGTTGGTGTCGGAGAACGCGCTGTTCTGCACCGCGGCGAAGGAGATCAGGCTGCCGTCCATGCCGTGCGCGCCGACCATCTCGGCGGCGACGTTGGTGGCGTAGAGCAGGTCGCCGCCGGGGCCGGTCGAGACGTCGCCGAAGAAGACCTCCTCGGCGCACTGGCCGCCGAAGGCGATGACGACGAGGGCGCGCAGCTCGGCCCGGGAGCGGGTGTAGACGTCCTCGCGGTCGCCGTGGGCGAGCATGCCCAGCGCGCCCTTGCGCTTGATGATGGTGAGGATCTCGAGGCGGCGGTGCGGCGCGGTGAGCCAGGCCAGCGTCGCGTGGCCGGCCTCGTGGGTGGCGATGAGGTGCCGCTCGTAGTCGGTGTAGCCGACCGGCTGGCCGAGGCCGACCTCCTCCGAGAGCCGAGCGGCCTCGACGTCGGCCCAGGACATCGCCGTGTCACCGCGGCGGACGGCGCTGACGAGCGCCTCGTCGAGCAGGTGCTCGATCATCACCGGCGAGTAGCCCTGGGTGACGCCGGCCAGCGCGTCGCGGCGCTCGTCGGTGGCGAGCTCCTCGCCGTGCGCCTTCCTGGTGAGGAAGTGGTCGATGAGGGCGCGGCGCCCGAGCTTGGCCGGCAGCTCGAAGGTGATCTTGCGGTCGAAGCGGCCCGGGCGCAGCAGTGCCGGGTCGAGGCTCGCGGCGCGGTTCGTCGCGGCGATGAGCAGCACGTTGGTGGGGATGGTCTGCGGGCGCGAGAGCTGGCGCTCCGGCGGCAGCAGCAGGTTGATGCGGTCGACGAACCAGCCACCGATGCGCTGCCACCCGGTGATCGCGTCGAAGGACTGCATCTGCACGAGCATCTCGTTGACGACCCCGCCGGTGCCCTCGCTCATGAAGGGCGTGCGGACCGAGCCGGTCGGCGCGCTGGCGGAGCCGTGCAGGACCGGAGCGGCCCCGGCGTACTCCATGGGCAGGCAGGCCGTGCCGTAGCAGCCCGACACCTGTCCGAGGGGGGTCATCGCGCTGACGCCGCCGCGCGACATCGCGATCGCGTCGATCTCCTCGATGAAGCCGATCGCGCCGCCCTCTTTGCGGGCCGCCTTGCGCAGCGCCTTGAAGTAGGAGCGGATCTTCTTGGCGGTCGCGCCGTACCACATGGACTGGAAGCTGGTCGCGCTCACGAACAGGAACGGCACCCCTGCCTCGGCCGCCATCGCGCGGGCCAGGTGGGTCTTGCCGGTGCCGGGCGCCCCCTCGAAGAGCAGGCCGCGGCGCGCGGTGCCGCCCATCTCGGACTGGAAGGTCTTGTGGGCGAGGAAGAGGTTGAGCGAGCGGATGACGTCGTCCTTGACCGGGTCGATGCCGACCACGTCGGCCATCCGGACGTCGATCTGCTCGGGGCGGTAGACGGTGTGCGGCGAGCGGCCCGACAGGACCTGCTGGCCCACGGTCAGGGCGATGAGCAGACCGAAGAAGATGATGATCACGAGCAGGAAGGGGTCGATGCTCGGGACCGGGACGAAGCTGCCGCCCTCGAGGGTCACCGCCCGCAGCCAGAGCAGCCCGACCACCGTCCAGACGGTCACCGCGAGCTTGACCCACCGGGTGCGGCGCTTGCCCTCGCGGCTGGCGCCGACGTCGGCCGACGAGGCCGCGAGGACCTCGTGACCACCTGCGTCCGACAGCTCGGTGAGGCGGTTGAGGCCGTCTGTCAGGTCGGGCACGGTGGCTCCTCGGGGCTGGGTCGGGGCGTGTTGGAATCCTGTGCCCCGGTGACCCTCCGTCACCAGCCCTACGCCGTGAATTCACTCGATCGGCCCATCAAGTCACGGCGTGTCGCCGCCGATGGCGCACACTCGGTGACGTGCGGGGCAGGTCAGGTCCCCGCGAACAGGTCGTCCTCGCGGTCGAAGGGCCCGCTGCCCAGGCCCCTGCGCCCGCGGGCCAGCACGAAGTGCTCGACACCGAAGGCCTTCTGCCCGACGTTGTTCGACAGCGCGAAGAACGGCCCGTCGACCTCGATCTGGGTGGCGTGGGCGCGCATCGCGGCGACCTTGCGGTCGAGGTGGGCGCTCGCATCCACCTCGGTCGTCACCTCGTCGTCAGGGTTGCCGAAGGGCAGGTCGTCGGCGCTGTCCACACCGAAGAAGTTGGTCTCGCCCGCCTCCTTGAGGTGGTCGATCCCGGCCTGCAGGACGCTCTTCGGGAAGGCCGTCCAGTAGAGCTTCGACACGACCCAGGGCTCACCCGCATCCGGGAGGTACGACGGGTCGGCGGCCGCGTCGAGCGCCGCCACGGTCACGCGGTGGGCCTGGATGTGGTCGGGGTGGCCGTAGCCGCCCTTCGCGTCGTAGGTGACCACCACCTGCGGGCGCACCTCGCGCAGCACCGCGACCAGCTCGCGGGTCGCCTCGGCGAGGTCGGCCCGCCAGAAGCAGCCCTCGCGGTCGTTCTGCGGGGTGCCCATCATCCCGCTGTCGCGCCAGCGGCCCGGTCCCCCGAGGAAGCGGTGGTCGCGCACGCCCAGCGCCTCGCAGGCGTTGTGGAGCTCCTCGACGCGGTGCTGCCCGAGCGCGTCGTGCTGGTCGCTGGCGAGGTGCGCGAGGTCGGGGACGAGCACCTCGCCCTCCTCTCCCAGCGTGCAGGTGACGAGGGTGACGAGCGCGCCCTCGGCGGCGTACTTCGCCATGACGGCACCGGTGCCGATCGTCTCGTCGTCGGGGTGGGCGTGGACGAGCAGCAGCCGACGCGGGTGGTCCAGCGCGTCCATGTCACCGCCGACGGCCGCCTCCTCGACAGCGGTCTCGGCGGCAGCCAGCACGGCCTCATCGAGGTCGGGCTCGAGGCGCTCGCCCGGCTCGGGGGGCGGGGGCAGCACGGCATCGGTCATGCCTCTGAGCCTAGGCGCGGCCGGTCTGGCAGGCTCGCCCGCGTGACCCCCGCCGTGGACCGCACCGTGCTCGACGGGCTCGCCGCCCGGATGGGCGACCGCGGGCCGCAGTTCCGCGCGACGCTCATCGGGACCTGGACCACCGAGGCTGCCAAGCGGCGCGAGCAGCTCGCCGACGCTGCTGCCACGGGCTCCGCAGACGACCTGGCCCGCACCGCCCACATCGTGCGCAGTGCGGCCGGCTCGCTCGGCGCCCATCCCGTCGCCGAGCTGTGCAGCCAGGTCGAGGACGCCGTGCGGACGGGCCGGCAGGTCGACGTCGCGGCGGCAGCCGCCCAGATCATCGCCGAGCTCGACCGCGCGGACGCCGCGTTCGCGGAGCTCCTCGCCGGGCCGTGACGCCACCCGCCCCGGCGTCCCTGCCGACGGCGCGGCCGCCCTTCCCCGTCACCGCCCCGCACCGGGTCGTGCCCGCGCCGCGCCCCCTGGGCGACGGGCCGCACGTCGCGCTCGACGACCGCTGGCCGGCCGCGGTCGTCCGCCGGCTGGAGCGGCTCGCCACCGACCGCTCGGGCGTGGTGGTGCACGACCGACCGGTCGGCGACGGGCTGACCGCGGCGGTCCGCGCCGCCTGGGGCCTGCTGCCCTGGCCGGCGCGCGGCAGCGTCGTACCCCTGCCGCTGCTGGGGCTGGAGGTCGACCTCGACGGCGGGGCTGCCCACCGGACCGGGCCCTCCGCGGTGCCTGCCGCGACCGAGCGACTGCTGACGCTCACCGGTCTGGACCTGCTCGTGGAGGGTTGGCTGCTGGCCTGCTCCGACGACCTCGTCGTCCTGCACCGCCGCGGTCCCGGGCTGCTCGCGGCGGAGCTGCTGGCCGTGGCCTTCCCGAGCGGCTGGCCGGTGCGGGAACGGGGCGGCGCGTCCCTTGCCGAGCTCCATGCGCCGGTCGCCGACGGCGAGCGACTGCAGTCCGCCTCGCCGGCGCTGAGCGAGGCACTGCTCACCAAGGGGCCGTTCGTGCAGCACGTCTGGGGGCTCGACCCGTCGGGGCGGCTCGACCGCGACCCGACCGCCAGCGATGCCGAGCCGGCGAGCTGTCCCCCGCCGGCTCAGTGGTGGCTGCGGGTAGAGCGGCAGACGACGCTGCCGCTGCCAACCCTCGAGCGGGCGCTGTTCGTCATCTCGCCCTACCTCGTGCCCCTGACCTCACTGCCTCCCGAGCAGCGCGGCACGCTGCGCGACTCGGTCGCGTCCATGTCGCCGGAAGCCCTGCGCTACAAGGGGATCGAGGTCGTCCGTGACGACCTCGTCGACTGGCTGGCTAGTTGAGGGTCGGGTCGTCGGGCAGCACTGCGGCGAAGGCGAGCGGCGGCCCCTGCCGGCGCAGCACCTGCTCGCGGAGCCGGTCCGGCCGCGGCGTCAACGCGTCGCCGGGCAGGCTGTCGAGCACCCACCACGCGCCGTCGTCGACCTCCGACTCGAGCTGCCCCGCGGACCACCCGGCATAGCCGGCATAGACCCGCACCGCCTCGAGCGGCAGCGCGTCGGGGTCGCCGTCGAGGTCGACCGTGCCGAGACCGGGGCTGCCCTCGAGCTCGGAGAAGGACCCCGTCGAGCCACCCGGCACGAGGCGCCCGAGGCAGATCGCGGCCTCCGGCTGGACGGGCCCGCCCTCGTGCACGTGACCGGAGCCCACGGCCAGGCGCCCCCAACCGAGCAGCACCTCGCCGACGGGCGTGCGGGTCTCGCGGTCGAGCACCAGCCCGAGCGCGCCGTCCTCGTCGTCGTGCTGGAGCAGCAGGACGACGGTGCGTGCGAAGTGAGGGTCGCCGAGCAGCGGGGTCGCGACGAGCAGGCGGCCTGCCGCCAGGTCCGTCACCACGGGTCCCGTCACTCCGAGCTCAGGGCCGCCTTCGCCCGCTGGCCGCGGTTCTTCTGGCGGTCGTTGGCATTGAGCTGCACCTTGCGGATGCGGACCTTGGCGGGCGTCACCTCGACGCACTCGTCCTCGCGGCAGAACTCCAGCGCCTGCTCGAGCGAGAGCTCCTTGTGCGGGATGAGGGGCACCAGCACGTCCGAGGACGACTGGCGCATGTTGGTGAGCTTCTTCTCCTTGGTGGCGTTGACGTCCATGTCGTCGCTGCGGGAGTTCTCACCCACGACCATGCCCTCGTAGACCTCGGTGCCGGGCGGCACGAACATCGTGCCGCGCTCCTGCAGGTTGGCCAGCGCGAAGCCGGTGGTCGGGCCACTGCGGTCGGCGACCAGCGAGCCGGACGGGCGGGTGCGGATGTCGCCGTGCCACGGCTCGTAGCGCTCGTGGATGTGGTGCAGCAGACCGGTGCCGCGGGTCTCGGTGAGGAACTCGGTGCGGAAGCCGATCAAGCCGCGAGCCGGGACGATGTACTCCATCCGGGTCCAGCCGGTGCCGTGGTCGACCATCTGCTCGAGGCGGCCCTTGCGCAGCGCCATGAGCTGGATCAGCACGCCCTGGTAGTCGCTGGGCGTGTCGATGGTGAGGCGCTCCATCGGCTCGTGGATCTTGCCGTCGACCATCCGCGTCACGACCTGGGGCTTGCCGACGGTCAGCTCGAACAGCTCGCGCCGCATGACCTCGACGAGGATCGCCAGCTGCAGCTCACCACGACCCTGGACCTCCCAGGTGTCGGGGCGCTCGGTCGGGACGACGCGGATCGAGACGTTGCCGACGAGCTCCTTCTCCAGCCGGTCCTTGACCTGGCGGGCGGTGAGCTTCTTGCCGCTCTTGCCGGCCAGCGGGGAGGTGTTGATGCCGATCGTCATCGAGATGTTGGGCTCGTCGATGGTGATGAGAGGCAGCGGCTTGGGGTTCTCGGGGTCGGCCAGGGTCTCACCGATGGTGATCTCCGGGATGCCCGCGATCGCGACGATGTCGCCAGGGCCGGCCTCGTCGATCGGCACGCGGGTGAGCGCCTCGGTCCCGAGCAGCTCAGTGAGCTTGACGTTGGAGATCGTCCCGTCCTGCTTGCACCACGCGACCGTCTGGCCCTTCTTGAGCCAGCCGTTGTGGATGCGGAGCAGGGCAAGGCGACCGAGGTACGGCGAGGAGTCCAGGTTGGTGACGTGCGCCTGCAGCGGCATCGCCTCGTCGTAGACCGGTGCCGGGATGGTGCTCTTGATGACGTCGAACAGCGGCTGGAGGTCGGCGTTGTCGGGGCTGGTGCCGTCGGCGGGCCGGTTCAGCGACGCCTGGCCGGTCTTGGCCTGGCAGTAGACGATCGGGAAGTCGATCTGCTCCTCGGTGGCGTCGAGGTCGAGGAAGAGCTCGTAGGTCTCGTCGACGACCTCCGCGATGCGGGCGTCGGAGCGGTCCACCTTGTTGATGATGAGGATGACCGGCTTGTTCTGCTGCAGCGCCTTGCGCAGCACGAAGCGGGTCTGCGGCAGCGGGCCCTCGGAGGCGTCCACCAGCAGCGCCACGCCGTCGACCATCGACAGCCCACGCTCGACCTCACCACCGAAGTCGGCGTGGCCCGGGGTGTCGATGATGTTGATCAGCAGGTCCTTGCGACGGACCGCGGTGTTCTTCGCAAGGATCGTGATGCCCTTCTCGCGCTCGAGGTCCATCGAGTCCATGACGCGGTCCTGGACCGCGCCCTCCTCCTGCTGGTGCTCGGTGTAGGCGCCGGACTGCAGCAGCATCGCGTCGACGAGCGTCGTCTTGCCGTGGTCGACGTGGGCGATGATCGCGACGTTGCGGATCTCGTCACGGGTGGGCATGGCAGTACTCCGGGTCTTCAGGGGAAGGCGCCGAGGAACGTCATCGGCCCTGCCAGTCTAGGGGGCGTGCTCCCCCTGCTCCGCGCTCACGAGGACGCGGCCCGCGCGGTGCTCCCGCAGGCTGCCCATGACTACGTCGCGACGGGGGCCGGCGACGAGGCCTCGCTCTCCGAGGCGACGACTGCCTGGGGGTCGCTGCGGCTGCGCCCGCGGGTCCTGCGTGACGTCTCGACGGTGTCCACGGCGACGTCGGTCCTGGGCGTGCAGCTGCCCTCCCCCGTGGGCGTCGCGCCGACCGCCGCGCACGCGATGCTGCACCCCTCGGGCGAGAGGGGTACGACGCAGGGCGCGGGCGCCCACCTCGTCGTCGTCTCGACCCGGTCGACGACCCCGCTCGAGGACCTCGCGCCCATCGGCCCGTGGTGGCTGCAGGCCTACGTCATGCGCGACCGGTCCCTCACCGCCGACCTGGTGCAGCGGGCGGCCGCGCTCGGCGCGTCGGCGATCGTGCTCACCGGCGACACCCCGCTGGTGCCGGTCCGCACCCGACCGGGCGGGCTCACCGCCGACGTCACCGTCGGCCTGGCACCGCACGCCGAGGGCGCGGCCGAGCAGGACCCTGCAACGGGCCTCGACGCCATCGGCTGGCTGGCGTCGGTGTCGGGCCTGCCGGTGCTCGTCAAGGGCGTGCTGCGCGCCGACGACGCCCGCGACTGCATCGCCGCCGGGGCCGCGGGCATCGTGGTCAGCAACCACGGCGGGCGGCAGCTCGACCGGGCGGTCGCGACGGCGGTGGCACTGCCCGAGGTGGTCGCCGCCGTCCCGGACGTGCCCGTGCTCGTGGACGGCGGCCTACGCTCGGGCACCGATGTGCTGTGCGCGCTCGCGCTCGGAGCCGCCGCGGTGCTCGTCGGCCGCCCGGTGCTGTGGGCACTCTCGGCCGGCGGCGCGGACGGGGTGCGGGACTGCCTTGCGGCGTACGACGCCGACCTCGCTGTCGCGATGGCGCTGGCCGGCTGCCCGACCGTCACCGACATCCACCGCTCGCTGCTCACCTGAGCCCGAGGCGTGCACAAGGCGCTACTCGAGGCGGAAGCCGACCTTCAGCGCCACCTGGAAGTGGGCGATCTCGCCGTCGACGACCTGGCCGCGGATCTCGGTCGCCTCGAACCACTCGACGTTGCGGACCGTGCGGGAGACCCGCTCGATGCCGTTGCGGATCGCCTGCTGCACCGAGTCGGGGGAGGTCCCGACGACCTCGGTGACGCGGTAGACGTGGTCGCTCACAGGGCTCTCCTCGCGCTTCGGGGGTGTGCCCCCGCACCCTGCCACGTCGCCGGGCCCGCGCGTCGCCGACCCTCACGACCGACGGCTCCGGATCAGGTCGCACCGCGCAGGTGCTTCCCTCCGACCGGTCCGGCGTGGTGGAGTGCGCAACGCGGCAGGCGGGACGACCGTCGGCCCTGGCTCTGCACACACCAGCGGAGGTGCGACGTGGCACTGCAGGACGAGGTGGCGGCGGCTCGGCGCGCCGTGCAGCAGCTGGAGCAGGCGACGACCTTCCTGCGCCGGCACTACGGCGACAGCCTCGACGCGCGCCGCCTCGAGGGCGACGTCGCGCGGCTCGGCACCGACCTGGACCTGCTCTGCGGGCCCGAGCAGGTCGCGGCCGCACCGCAGCTCGAGGTCATCCCCGACACCGACTACGCCCACGACTTCTGGATGGACGCCGAGGACGAGGGGCTGGGCGCCTCCGACCGGCGCGCGCCCTGACCGCCACGCCCCCGCCGTACCCCCCTGCACTGCCTGGACTGGAGGACAACGCACCGGTGACGACGACTGCCGGCCCGACCCCGGGCCCGTTCGCTCCTGGCCGCGCGGCCATCGCCGAGCGCCACCTGCGCAAGGACCGCTGGTGGCTGCAGCCACTGATCACGGTCGGCGTGCTCGTGAGCTTCATCTTCTACTCGACGGTGCGCGCGTTCGAGAACGCCAACTACTACGCCGAGCCGCACCTCATCTCGCCGTTCTACTCGCCGTGCCTCACCACGGCCTGCGAGGGCAGCACCTTCCCGGAGCTGTTCACCGGTCCGTCGTGGATCAGCCCGGCGCTCTACATCCTCATCGTGCCGCTGGGCTTCCGACTGACCTGCTACTACTACCGCAAGGCCTACTACCGCTCGTTCTGGCTGTCACCGCCGGCCTGCGCGGTCGCCGAGCCGCACAAGAGCTACAGCGGCGAGACCCGCTTCCCGCTGCTGTTCCAGAACGTCCACCGCTACTTCTTCCTGGCCGGTCTGGTCTTCAACCTGATCCTCACCTACGACGCCCTCGCGGCGTTCCGCGGTGAGGACGGCGGCGTCGGGATGGGCCTCGGGACGCTGGTCCTGCTCGTCAACGCGACCCTGCTGTGGGGCTACTCCCTGTCGTGCCACAGCTGCCGCCACATCGTCGGCGGCCGGCTCAACCACTTCAGTGCGCACCCGTGGCGCTACGCCTTCTGGACGTTCGTGTCCAAGCTCAACGGCAAGCACATGCAGCTCGCGTGGGTGTCGCTGGTCTGGGTCGCGTTCACCGACTTCTACGTCCGCAGCGTGGCCACCGGCCTCTTCGACGACCCGAGGTTCTTCGGATGAGCGCGACCACGGACAGGGCGGTCCAGAGGGGCACGTACGACGTGGTCGTCGTCGGTGCCGGAGGTGCCGGTCTGCGCGCCGCGATCGCGGCGCACGACGCGGGCGCCCGGGTGGCGATCGTGTGCAAGTCGCTGCTCGGCAAGGCGCACACCGTCATGGCCGAGGGCGGCATCGCCTCGGCGATGGGCAACGTCTACCCCGAGGACAACTGGCAGGTGCACTTCCGCGACACCATGCGCGGCGGCAAGATGCTCAACCACTGGCGGATGGCGCAGCTGCACGCGCAGGAGGCACCCGACCGGGTCCGCGAGCTCGAGGACTGGGGCGCGCTGTTCGACCGCACCCCCGACGGCCTGATCAGCCAGCGCGACTTCGGCGGCCACCGCTACGCCCGGCTCGCCCACGTCGGCGACCGCACCGGCCTGGAGCTGATCCGCACCCTGCAGCAGCGCGTGGTCGCCCTCGGCATCGACGTGCTGATGGAGGCGACGGTCACCCGGCTGTTCAAGGACGGCGACCGCATCAGCGGCGTCTTCGGCTACCACCGGGTCAGCGGCGGCTTCTTCTGCCTCTCCGCGCCCTCGGTGGTGCTGGCGACCGGCGGGATCGGCAAGTCCTACAAGGTGACGTCCAACTCGTGGGAGTACACCGGCGACGGCCACTCGCTGGCCCTGGAGGCCGGCGCGACGCTGGTCAACATGGAGTTCGTGCAGTTCCACCCGACCGGCATGGTCTGGCCGCCGTCGGTGCGCGGCATCCTCGTGACCGAGTCGGTGCGCGGCGACGGCGGGGTGCTCAAGAACTCCGAGGGCCGGCGCTTCATGTTCGACTACATCCCGGAGTTCTTCGCCAAGGAGACCGCCGACAGCGAGGCCGAGGCCGACCGCTGGTACACCGACAAGAAGAACAACCGCCGCCCACCGGAGCTGCTCCCGCGCGACGAGGTCGCCCGGGCCATCAACTCCGAGGTGAAGGCCGGCCGCGGCTCGCCCCACGGGGGCGTCTTCCTCGACATCGCGTCGCGTCGTACTCCTGAGTTCATCCGCAAGCGGCTGCCCTCGATGTACCACCAGTTCAAGGAGCTGGCGGAGGTCGACATCACCGCGGAGGCGATGGAGGTCGGGCCGACCTGCCACTACGTCATGGGCGGTGTCGAGGTCGACCCCGACACCGAGGCCGCGCTGGTGCCCGGCCTCTACGCCGCTGGCGAGGTCGCGGGCGGCATGCACGGCTCCAACCGCCTCGGTGGCAACTCGCTGTCGGACCTGCTGGTCTTCGGTGCCCGCGCCGGTGCAGCCGCGGCGGCGCACGCCACCCGCGGGCGACCGCCCGAGCCCACCGAGGACGAGGTGTCCGCGGCGGCCACGCACGCGCTGGCTCCCTTCGCGCGAAGCGGCGGCGAGTCGCCCTACGCCGTGCACGCCGAGCTGCAGGAGGCCATGAACGAGCTGGTCGGCATCATCCGCACCGCCGGGGAGGTCGAGCAGGCGCTGTCTCGCATCGACGCCCTGAAGGCACGCGCGGCGACGGTCGCGGCCGAGGGCGGCCGGGCCTACAACCCCGGCTGGCACCTCGCCCTCGACCTGACGAGCATGCTGCGCGTCTCGGAGTGCATCGCGAAGGCGGCCCTGGAGCGCGAGGAGTCGCGCGGCGGCCACACCCGCGACGACTTCCCGGGCACGTCGAAGGAGTGGGGGCAGGTCAACCTCATCTGCTCCCTCGACGCCGCGGTGGGCGAGGTCGGCGCGGTCGCGGTGCACCACCAGCCGCTGCCCGAGATGCCCCCCGAGCTGTCCGCCTACTTCACCGACCCCACGCAGATCGCCGCCGCTGGAGGGACCGCATGACCACCGCAGCTTCCAAGACCAGCTACGACGCTCGGCTGCGGGTCTGGCGCGGCGACGCCTCTGGGGGTGGCTTCCGCGAGTTCACCGTGCAGGTCAACGAGGGCGAGGTCGTCCTCGACATCATCCACCGACTGCAGGCCACCCAGGCCCCTGACCTCGCGGTGCGGTGGAACTGCAAGGCCGGCAAGTGCGGCTCGTGCAGCGCCGAGATCAACGGTCGGCCGCGGCTGCTGTGCCTCACCCGGATGTCGACCTTCGACCCGGCCGAGGTCCTCACCGTCACACCGATGCGGGCGTTCCCCGTGATCCGCGACCTGGTGACCGACGTGTCGTTCAACTACGAGAAGGCCGCCCAGGTCCCGGCCTTCTCCCCGCGGGCGCGGCAGGCCGACGGCAGCCACCGGATGCAGCAGATCGACGTGGAGCGCTCGCAGGAGTTCCGCAAGTGCATCGAGTGCTTCCTGTGCCAGGACACCTGCCACGTCGTGCGCGACCACGAGGAGAACAAGCCGGCCTTCGCGGGCCCGCGCTTCCTCATGCGGATCGCCGAGCTCGACATGCACCCGCTGGACACCGTCGACCGACGCAAGCTCGCCCAGGACCACTTCGGGCTCGGCATGTGCAACATCACCAAGTGCTGCAGCGAGGTCTGCCCCGAGGGCATCCACATCACCGACAACGCGCTCATCCCGCTCAAGGAGCGCGTCGTGGACCGCAAGTACGACCCGCTCACCTTCCTCGGCCGCGTCATCAAGAAGCGCCCCGGGTTGTAGCGAGATGATCACCATCGCGCCCTTCCGTGGTGATCATCTCGCGCAGCGCAGCCACCACCGGGGCGTCCACCGGGATCCACGCGACGTCGTCGAGCTCGCTCGCCGACAGCCACCGGTGCGCGTCGTGGTCGACGAGCGCGGGCTCACCGCTCGGCGCCTCGCAGAGGTAGACGCGCAGCACCGCGGTGTCCCCGATGAGCAGGTCCGGGCCGATCCGCTCCCCCACGACCACGGTCAGCCCGAGCTCCTCGCGCAGCTCCCGGGCCAGCGCCGCCTCGTCGGTCTCGCCCGCCTCGACCTTGCCGCCGGGGAACTCCCACATCCCGGCCAGCCTCGGCGGAGCGGTCCGCCGCGAGGCCAGGACCCGCCCGTCGCGCAACAGCGCGCCACCCACGACCGAGACCCTCACCCGGGTGACGCTAATTGCCGGGACCGCCGTCCTGGGGCACGCTGGGCCCGACGGGGCGACGGGAAGGCGGCACACGTGCGCGATCTCCTCGACGGCGAGGGCCTGGCAGCCGCGCTCTCCCTGCTCCCGGACTGGCACGGCGACACCGGACACATCAGCCGCACGATCCACCTCAAGCCCCACGACGACGAGGTGCTGCGCACGCAGATCGACCTGGTCGCGGCCGAGATCGACCACCACCCCGTCGTCGAGGACACCGCCGAGGGGACCCGCTTCGTGCTGTGGACCCACAGCCGCGGTGGCGTCACCGAGATGGACGTCGCCCTCGCGGCCCGCATCGACGCCCTCCACGCGGAGCTGCACTGAGCGAGCACCGGGCCCTCGAGGACCTCGGGGGCCGCGGCCTTGCCCACCGGGTCCTGCGGCACGGGCCCGTCCGCTCGCTCGCGGAGGCCGCAGCAGCCCGTGGGGTCGAGCCCGTCGACGTGGTCAAGACCATGCTCCTACGCCGGGGGCAGGGCGACCACCTGCTCGTCCTGGTGCCCGGTGACCGCGTCATCTCCTGGCCCAAGCTGCGGGCGCTGCTCGGCGTGACGCGGCTGTCGATGCCCGACGCGTCGACGGCCCGCGACGTCACCGGCTACGAGCGCGGCACCATCACACCGCTCGGCCTCGCCCTCGAGGTGGTCGCCGACGAACGGGTCGTCGGCCGCGAGATCACCCTCGGCGCAGGCGCCCACGGGGTCGCCGTGGCGGTCGACGCCGACGCGGTCCTGGCGAGCTTCGCGGCCACCGTCGCCGACGTCACCGACCCCGAACCGACCCCCGAGCCCGAGCCGCAGCCGTGAGCGACCTCGAGCCCGATCCCGCAGACCCGGCGGCGGGCGACGTGAGGCCCACCGACGGACCGGTCCTCGAGCTCCTGCGCGGCCGCGACGTGCGCCTCGGCGACGACACCGTCGTACGACGACTGCTGCCCACCCGCCTGCGCCGCACCGTCGGCGCGTGGTGCTTCGTGGACCACTACGGCCCCGACGACGTCACCGGCCGCCCGGGGATGCAGGTGCCGCCGCACCCGCACATCGGGCTGCAGACCGTGAGCTGGCTGCTCGAGGGCGAGATCGTGCACCGCGACAGCCTGGGCAGCCACGCCCGCGTCGGCCCCGGCGAGCTGTCGCTGATGACCGCCGGGCACGGCATCAGCCACTCCGAGGAGTCACCCCCTGATCGCCCGGCGACCCTGCACGGCGTGCAGCTGTGGGTCGCCCTGCCCGACGAGGTGCGTGACGGCGAGGCGTCCTACGCGCACCACCGCGACCTGCCGGTCGTCAGCCACGACGGCCTCACCGTCACCGTCGTCCTCGGCAGCCACGACGGGGTCACCAGCCCCGGCACCACCCACACGCCGCTGACCTGCCTCGACGTGCGCGGCACAGGTCGGCTCCCCCTCGACGCGACCCACGAGCACGCCGCCCTGGCTCTCACCGGCACCGCCACCGTCGAGGGCACCGAGGTCGAGGTCGGCTCCCTGCTCCTCCTGGGCCGTGGCCGCGACTCCGTCGACGTCGACGGGCACCTCCTGGTGCTCGGCGGCGAGCCGCTCGACGCGCCGCTGCTGATGTGGTGGAACTTCGTCGCGCGGACCTACGAAGAGGTCGTGCAGGCCCGCGCCGACTGGCAGGACGGCGACCGCTTCGGCACCGTCGTCGGCTACGACGGACCGCCGCTGCCCGCCCCGGCGCTCGGGCCGACGCGGCTGCTGCCGCGCAGCTGAGGTGGGCGCGCAGGCCGCGGAGCTGCTGTCCCGCGGTGGACCGATCGGCGACGTCCCCGACGAGTGGCGACCCGTCGACGGGCTGCGACTCGAGGCACCCCGGCCCTACGAGCTGCGCCGCGTCGCGCTCTCGCACGGCGCGGTCGGGCTGTCCCCCACGGGCTTCGACGGCCGGAGCCTCCACCTGCGCCTGCGCGGACCGCGCGGCCGGCCCACGCGCGTCGTCGTACACCCCTCTCTCGAGGTCGAGGCCGACGCCCCGCTCAGCCCGGCGACCGTCCGCGACCTGCGGGTCGTGCTCGACCTCGACACCGACCTCAGCGCGCTGTGGGAGACCACCGACACCGACCCGCGCTGGCGGTGGGTCCGCGCGTCGGGCGCGGGCCGCCTGCTGCGCTCGCCGACCGTGTGGCAGGACGCCGTCGGCGTCCTCGCGTCGACCAACACGTCGTACGCCGCGACACGCGCGATGGTCGGCGCGCTCGTCGGCGCGGGCGCCTTCCCCGCCCCCGAGGAGGTCCTGGCCCTGGGCCAGCCCGAGCTGCGCCGCCGCGGCTGGGGCTACCGCGCGCCGCACCTGCTGGCGCTCGCCGAGCGCGTCGACGAGTCGTGGCGCGACCTCGCGCGACCCGACGACGAGGTGGTGCGGGAGGTCGCGACGCTGCCCGGGTTCGGGCCGTTCGCCACGGCGCAGCTGCTGCCGCTGCTCGGCCGACCCCGCCCGCTCGTCACCGACGGCTGGCTGGCCGGACTGGTCGACGTCGACGACTACCGGCCACTCGGCCGCTGGGCCGGGTCGGTGCTGTGGCTCGACGTGAGCGCGCGCTGGCTCGGCCGGACCTGACCGGTCAGTCCGGGAGCGCGGCTGCCTCGGCCTCGTAGGCCCGCGCCGCGGCGTCGGCCATCGCGGTCCGGAAGGACGCCAGCAGCGCCTGGGCCGCGAGCGGCTGCAGGCGCTCGACCGCCTCGGTGACGCGGTCCCACTCCTCGGCGGGCACCCCGCGGGAGACGAAGTCGGCCCACAACGTCGACTGGAACATCTCGACGTAGATGTGCGCGGCCTCCTCGACCAGCTCGATGACCTTGCGCTGCGCGTGGACGACGGCGGCCGGGTCGATGCCGAGCCTCATCACCTGCAGGCCGGCCGCGACCAGCGCCGGGTCGAGGACCCGCACCCGCTCGTCGTCGAGCAGCTCGACCACACCCATGTCGGCGAGCTCGGCGAGCAGGCCCGGGCCGGTCTCGACCCCGACCCGTGCGGCCAGTGCTGCGACCGTCGTCTCCTCCGGCTGCTCGGGCAGGAAGGGCGTCAGCAGCGACTTGTGCAGCGCGAGGACGGTCGGGGACGCGGCGTGCGCGGCACCGGCGAGGGAGCGCTCGACGGCGGCCAGGGTGTAGCCCTCGGCGAGCATCTCGCGCACCAGCTTGAGCCGGGCGACGTGGTCGGGGCCGTAGAAGCCGGTGCGGCCGACGAGACGTGGTGGCGGCAGCAGGCCGCGCGCGGAGTAGGCGCGCACGTTGCGGACCGTCATGCCCACCTCGGCGGCCAGCTGGTCGACGGTGAGCTCCACCGCCCCATCCTCGCGGGTGCGGGAGAGCAGCGGCAGCCTCACCCCTCGTCGGAGGGGTGAGTGCGCCGGTCGCGCACCACGATGCCGACGAGCAGCAGCGCCATGACGACCGCCGGGATGACCAGCGGGAGGGCGGTGACGAGGGGGTGGTGGGCGAGGATCACCGGGCGACCAGCTCGCTGTCGGCGACGCGGTCCGACGCCACGGCAGCGCGGGCCCGGCTGACCCGAGAGACGCCCCAGGCGAGCGCGAGCACCAGCACCAAGGTGCACACCAGGACGATCGACGAGGACGCAGCCCAGACCCAGCCGGGGACGTCGAGCTTGCGCTCGCGCTGCAGCAGGACGTTCTCGGCGATGAAGGTCCGCGTCGCATCGACGGCGGGCACCTCCTCGGCGCTGATCCCGGGGTCGGCCGCCATGTAGACCGGCAGGGCCGCGAGGGTCCGGCCGTCGTGCAGGCGCAGCAGCGTCTTCCACTGGCCGGCGACCGGCACCGGCTCCTCCGACGCCCAGCTCCCGTCGGCCTGCTCGACCAGCGGCACGACCTTCAGACCGTCGGGGACGGCCCCCTGCCAGGCCGTGACCTGCAGCCACGACGGGTCGTCGACCGCCTCGGAGAAGCGGGCCGTCACGACCGCCCTGCCGTCGGTGACCGGGCCGAGTGCGAGGTCGGCGGTCATCCCCGACGGCACGGTGGCGATCAGTCCGTTGCCGACCACGACGGCGATCGCCACCAGCGACGCGGCGAACAACGGCCGTGCGGTCCGCGGCGACGGCAGCTCGCCGCGCAGGCCGAGCGCCAGCAGCGCGCCGATGACACCACCGGCGAGGCCGACGACCGCGCTGCCCAGCACGCCCTCGACGAGCATGTCGGAGCCCCAGGGCAGCGTCATGGCGACCTGCGACCAGGCGTACTCCGTGGCGGTGCCGACCGTGCCCACCAGCACGCCCGCGACGGCGCCGAGCAGCAGCGGGCGCCGGGCGAGCAGGACCGCGACGACCTCGACGACGAGCGCCGAGCCGAGGTAGAGCGGCAGGCTCGGCATCGGCTCGTCGAGGCCCACGCCCACGATGAGGCCGACGACACCGCGGATGGCGAGAAAGAAGCCGACCGCGCCCAGAGCGGCACCGCGACCGGACCACATCCGGGTCGCGACGAGGGTGATGGCGGCGGCGCCCGCGATGAGCGCCGGCTGCTCGACGAGGCGGAACTGCGGGACGCCGAAGTCGAACTCGCCCTGGAAGACCGACAGCCCGATGAGCATGCCGCCGGCGGCGGAGGCCCGGCGCAGCTTGGCGATGAGCAGCTGGCGCCCCGCGGGCGAGCCACCCCGGTGGCGGGCCTCCTGCTCGAGCACCAGCAGGCCGATGAGCGACAGGCCCGCCCCGCCGATGAGCATGAGGTGGGTCGGGCCCCACAGCGTGACGTCCTGCCCGAAGATGCGGTGCCAGACGTCGTCGAGCGGGAAGCCCATCAGCGCGTAGAGCCCGGCGCCCGCGAGGAGAAGCCCACCGACGGGCGCGTGCCAGTCGCGGGTGATCCGGACGCTCGCCGACCCGGGTTTCTCGTCGAGCGGCATGACGATCGCGAGCACGCCGGCGGCGAAGACGCCGAACAGCCCGAACAGGATGAAGTAGTGCGCCGGGTTGGCCAGCGGGCCCTCGTCACGCCCCTGGCCGATGTGCAGGCTGATGTCCCAGTACATCCCGAACAGCGCCGTGAGCAGGCTGGTCGTGCAGAACAGCGTCGGCAGGGCCACCCAGCCGGGCACGCCGGTCGAGCGGCCGAGCGCCGTGCCGGCGCGGGTCAGCAGCGTCGTACGCCGGGTGCGGTGCGCCCAGGCGACCGCCAGCAGTGCGGCGGTGAGCCCGCCACCGAGGGCGGACGCGACGGCGACCTCACCGAGGGCGGCACCGCCGCCCTCCTCGGCAGCGGTCACGACCGCGAGCACGGAGTTCGTCATGGACGTATGAGACACCATGAGATGTCACATGGCAAGTGTCACGCACGTCACGTCTAGGGTTCCCGCGCATGACGCCCGACGCGCTCGCCGCCCGCTTCGCCGACCTGTGCTCGCGCGCCGGGGAGGTCGTCATGGCGGTCTACGCCACCGACTTCGAGGTCCGCGCCAAGGGCGACACCTCGCCGGTCACCGAGGCCGACGAGCGCGCCGAGGCCGTCCTGCTCGCCGGCCTCGCCGAGCTCCTCCCCGGGGTCACCGTCGTCGCCGAGGAGGCCGTTGCCGCCGGCGGCCTGCCCGAGGTGCCCAGCGAGTTCCTGCTCGTCGACCCGCTCGACGGCACCCGCGAGTTCACCTCCCGCAACGGCGACTTCACCGTCAACGTCGCCCTCGTCCGCGACGGCTCCCCCGTGGCCGGCGCGGTCTACGCCCCCGCCCGCTCCCGCGCGTTCTTCGGGGGTACGACGGCCAAGCAGGCCCCGTGCGAGCCCGGCGCGGCCCTGGGCGAGGCGACCGCGATCCGGACGCGGGCCTACCCCGCCGACGGCCTCGTCGCCGTCGCCAGCAAGAGCCACCTCGACGCCGACACCGCCGCCTTCCTCGACCGGCTCCCGCTGGCCGACCGGCGCAGCGCCGGCTCCTCGCTCAAGCTCTGCCTGGTGGCCGCCGGGGAGGCCGACGTCTACCCGCGCTTCGGCCCGACCATGGAGTGGGACATCGCCGCCGGCCACGCCGTCCTGTCGGCCGCCGGCGGGCAGGTCCTCACCCCGGCCGGCGACCCGTTCCGCTACGGCAAGGTCGAGTCCGGTCTGCGTAACGGCCCCTTCGTCGCCTGGGGCCGCACCCCCCTGCTCTGACCCACCACCCCACAGCGACCCCGCCGCCCGCCCACCCCGCCCCGCCGCGCCCGCCCCGCCCCGCCGCGCCCGCCCCGCCACACCCCTCCCTGTCGCGCTGATCTTCGCCCCGTTGCGATTCCCCACGCTCAACCGCCCGCAAGAGGGCGAAGATCGTCGGGGGTAGGGGTGCGCCGGGAGGGCGGGCGGGGAGCGGGTCAGGTGCCACGGAGCGGGACGGGAGCCTTCCCGTCGTACCCGCTCTGGTGGTAGAACACGTTCCACTCACGGCGGCGTGGGGCGGGAGGTGGGCATGGACGCGGAGAACCAGGCGGCACAGGCGGTCCTCACCGGGCAGGCGTGGCACGACTTCTGCCAGGCCCTCGAGAAGGCCGGCGAGGTGGTCCTGCGCGAGACCGCCCCCGCGACGCCGCTCGACCGCGCCGAGGGGTTCCGCTACCTCGCGCGACTGACCCGCAACGCGCTCTACTCGACCATCGAGAACTCCGACCCGACCCGCCCTCGGATGCAGGGCCTCGACCTCGTCAAGATCGGCGCGGACAACCCGGACAACGTCTACCACTCGGCGCCGGTCACAGGGCGCGAGTCCTACGTCATCACCGGCACCCGCGGGTCGATCGCGCAGACGACCTTCGGCAGCAAGGCCAACCGCTACGCCAAGGACGGCACGATGGCGTCCACCGGCGAGCTGCGCAACGACGACCTCGTGGTCGAGGCCGACGGGACGCTCACGATCCACGTCGCGACCGACAAGCCCGAAGGGGCGGTCAACTGGCTGCCGCTGGCCGACGACTCCACGATGATCGTGCTGCGCGAGAGCTACCTCGACCGCACGTCGGAGGTCGCCGGGGCCTACCGCATCGAGCGGGTCGGCGGCCATGCCCAGCCCGAGCCGCTCGACCCGAAGCACCTGGTGCGCTCGCTGCAGCGCGCGGCGCTCGGAGTGCACGGGACCGCGGCGACCTTCGCGGCCTGGACCGAGTTGTTCATGACGCGCCCCAACGAGCTGCCCGACTGGGGCCAGGAGATGTTCCAGAAGGCCGGCGGCGACCCCGAGATCTTCTACCTGCACGGCTACTGGACCCTCGAGCCCGGCCAGGCCTGGGTGATCGAGACCGATGTGCCGGACGCGCCCTACTGGAACTTCCAGCTCTCCAACTGGTGGATGGAGTCGCTCGATTGGGAGCGCCGCATCACCGTCAACAAGCACACCGCGCGGCTCGACGACGACGGCCGGCTCGTCCTCGTCGTCGCGGGCGAGGACCCGGGCTGGGGCAACTGGATCGACACCGCCGGCCACACCACCGGCACCGCGCTGCTGCGCTGGGTCGGCACCGACCACCACCCCCTGCCGTCCTGCCGCGTCGTGGAGCTCTAGATGACCCTGAAGGTCGACGACCTGCTCGCCGCGGCCCGCGCCAAGGCCGGCCGGGCGGACTTCGGGGACACCTGGTTCCTCGAGCCGCTGGGGGTCCTCGTCGACGCCCTCAACGACGAGGCGCAGCTGTCGGAGATGGGCCACTCGATGACCGAGCGGCGGCTCACCGCGCTGCTCGTCGACCGGCTCCGGCTCCGCGACTACCAGGACGCCCACCCCGAGGCGCTCTCGATCCAGCCCGTCGTCGCCGCCGAGATCTGCGGGCTCCCCCGCACCGGGAGCACGCTGCTGCACCGGCTCCTCGCGGCCTCGCCGCAGCTGACCAGCACGCTGTCGTGGGAGTGCTCCTACCCGCTGCCCTTCCCCAGCGAGTCACCCGACGCCGAGGTCCGCAAGGGCAAGGCCAAGAAGATGATGGAGATGTTCCTCGAGCTCTCCCCCGACTTCGGCGACATCCACACCGTCGTCTGGGACGGGCCGGAGGAGGACGTCCTGCTGCTCGACCGGTCCTTCACCGCGATGAGCTGGGACAGCTTCTACTGGGTGCCGTCCTACGGCGTGTGGCTGCGCTCCTTCGACCAGAGCAAGGCGTACGACGAGCTGCGCCAGTGGCTGCAGGTGCTCGAGCACCAGGACGCCTCCCGGGCCGGGCGCCAGTGGGTGCTGAAGTCGCCGCACCACCTCACCGCGGCCGACACCGTCCTCGACGCCTTCCCCGAGTGCAAGATCGTCATGACGCACCGCTCGCCCACGGCCGCCGTCCCGTCGTACGCCTCGATGGTGTCGGCGATGACCGCGCAGTACAGCGACAACGGCGACCCCGTGCAGATCGGGCGCTACTGGAGCGAGCGGTTCCGCGAGTGCCTGCAGGGCTTCGACGAGGTGCGCGCGCGCCGGCCGGAGCGCTTCGTCGACGTGCCCTTCCGCGACTCCGTCGCGCAGCCGCTCGAGACCGCGACCCGCGTGCTCGGCGAGCTCGGGCTGACGGTGACGGAGTCCGACACCGCGGCCTTCGAGGACTACCTCCGGGTCAACCGCGAGGAGAAGCACGGCGCACACAGCTACACCGCAGAGGAGTTCGGGCTCTCGGAGGAGCAGCTCGCGACAGACTTCGACTTCTACGAGAGGGCCTACCTGTGATCCTGACCGACGAGGTCGTCGTCATCACCGGCGTCGGTGCCGGGCTCGGCGCCAAGCTCGCCCAGCGCGCCGTCGCGGAGGGCGCGAAGGTCGTCATGGCCGCGCGCTCCGACACCGTGACCTCGGTCATCGAGAAGGAGACCGACGGCGCCGCGGTGGCCGTGCAGTGCGACGTGCGCAAGGAGGAGGACTGCGCGCGCGTCATCGACACCGCCGTCGAGCGCTTCGGCAAGGTCACCGGCCTGGTCAACAGCGCCTACGCGCACCCCGGTTTCCACGACCTGCTCGAGACCCCCGACAAGGGCCTGCGCCGCTCGATGGACGTCATCCTGTTCGGTGCGCTGCAGATGGCCCGCCTCGCGGTGCCGCACATGAAGGCGGCAGGCGGCGGCTCGATCGTCAACGTCGGCACGATGACGACCCGCAAGCCGATGCAGGGCGAGGGCGGCTACGCCGTCGCGAAGGCCGCGATGACGTGCGCGACGCAGTTCCTCGCGCTCGAGCTCGGCGGCTCCGGCATCCGCGTCAACCAGGCCATCATGGGCTGGCTCGACGGCCCGGGCGTGCGCTTCTACCTCGAGATGACCTCCCAGCAGAAGGGCATCACCGAGCAGGAGGTCTACGACGACATCGCCGGTCGCAACCCACTCGGTCGGATCCCCACCGACGAGGCCTGCGCCGGGGCGATCCTCATGCTGCTGTCGTCCTACACCTCCGAGGTCACCGGCGCGATCCTCGACGTCAACGGCGGGGAGTACATGCCGGCATGACCGCCGACACCACCATCCGGTCCCTGCTCGTCGAGATCGACGCGCCGGCCCACGTCGTCTGGGCGGTCGTCACGGACTTCGCGTCGTACGCCTCCTGGAACCCCTTCACCGTCCGGGTCGACACCGGCGGCGAGGTCGGCGACGAGGTGCTACTGCACCTGCCCGACCCGGCTGACGCGGACAAGACCTTCACGACGCTCGAGCACCTGCGGGTCACGCGGCCGCCGACCGACGAGGTGCCGGGTCTGCTGCAGTACGACACCGGGGACTCGATCCCCGGGATGCTCGCGGTCCGCGACCAGGTCGTCACCTCGCTCGGCGCCGAGCGGTCGTCCTACGCGACCACCGACGCCTTCACCGGCGACATCGCCGCGGTCGTCTACGAGATGCAGGCGGAGTGGGTGAAGGCCGGCTTCGACGCGACCGCGCTGGCGCTCAAGGACCGTGCCGAGAAGCTCTGGGCCGACCAGTCGTGATGGACCTGCAGGAGATGAGCGACCGGCTCGAGGTCTACGACCTGCTGGCCCGCTACTCCTGGTGCATCGACAGCCGCGACTGGGACGGGCTCACCGCGCTGTTCACCGACGACGCGTTCCTCGACTACACCTCGACCGGCGGCATCGCGGGCACGCTGCCCGAGCAGCAGGCCTACTTCGCCAAGGTGCTGCCGATGTTCAAGGGGTCCCAGCACCTGTCCGGGACGACGACCTTCGACGTCAGCGACGGGCCTGACCTGCTGCGCACCCGCACCATCTGCCTCAACCCGATGGTCTGCGACGACGCCGACACCTACTTCGTCGGGCTCTGGTACGTCGACGAGCTCCGTCGGGTGGACGGCTCCTGGCGCTTCGCGCGCCGCGTGGAGGAGCAGTCCTGGACCTTCCACACCGCCCACCGCTGACCCAGCGCTCCGCCCCCCTGACCTCCGCCCCCCCTCACCGCGCTGATCTTCGCCTCCTTGCGATTCCGCACGCTCAACGAGCCGAACGAGGGCGAAGATCACCGCCAGTGAGGCGCGGGCGCGCGGGCGGGTAGGTGCTCCGGGCGGGCGGACGCGACGACGGCCCGCTCCCCCCTGCAGGAGCGGGCCGTCGTCGTGCGGTGCGCGGGTGTGGCCGCGCGGCGTACTAGTCCTTGTTCTTGCCCTTGCCCTTGCCCTTGCCGGGGTTCTCCTTCTTGGCCTTCTTCTCCTTGGCGGGCTTGGCCTCGTCGGCGTCCTCGGCCTCCGGCGCCTCGGTCTCCTCGACCTCGGCGGTCTCGGCGGTCTCGGCGGCCTCGTCGGCGGCGACCTCCTCGGGGGTGGAGATGCCCGGGCGCAGCGGGCCGCCCTTGACCGGCTTGACCTTCACCCGCACCGAGTCGCCGTGGACCTTCACCTTGACGGTCTCGCCGGTCTCGAGGACCAGGAAGATCGTGTGCGGGGTGGACTTCACCAGCGTGGCCGCGCCGGCGGCGACGACCGCGTCGGTGACCTTGCCCTGCTCGTCGAGGGTGTAGCCGACGGAGACGCCGGTGCCGGCGACCTCGATGGCGACCGTCGTCGCGCCCGCCTCACCGGTGGTCAGCACGAACGGGTAGCTGTAGGCGCCGTTGCCACCGATGGTCGGGGTCGCGCTGGGGGTCGCGGTGTCCACCGACTCCGCGGCGGGCAGCTCGCTCGCGGTGGCGGTCGTCGCGGACTCGGTTGGGGTCACCGACGCGCTCGGGTCCACGACGACCTCCTCAGCGACGGTGGTGGAGGCCTCCACCGGGGCAGTGGGGTCGGCCGGCGGCAGCGTCTCCGCGGCGACGGTGGTCTCGCTCGCGGACGGGGTCGGCGTCGCGTCGTCGGCGAGGCCGGGCGCGGCCGCGGACAGCGAGAGCGCGACGGCGGCGACGCCGCCGACAGCGAGGCGGGAGAGCGCGGGACGACGCATGCGGGCTGCTCCTGGGTTGAGGGGATCAGGTCGGGGGCCGACCGGTTCCCCTGTGATGTCGGCGGCGGAGACCCCGATCTGGTGGGCCGAACGGGTGAGACCGGCCAACCACCCTGTTGGGCCGAGCCGACGCGGCGCCTTCAGGCGGGGCTCGCGGGTGCCGACCCTCTCGTCGTACTCGCCCTGCCCTGGAAGGACCTCCTGTGCTCCGCACCGCCGCCGCCCTGCTCCCCCTGGCGCTCGTCGCCGGCTGCGCGAGCGGCGGGAGCGCGACGCCCGAAGCCACCGCGCAGGACCGGCTGGCCGACGCGCGGGCGCAGGCGGCGGCGCTGTCGAGCTTCGCCTTCCGGTCCGTCACCGAGCTGCCGGGGAAGACTGCGCTGCAGCGCACCGTGATCGACGGACGCGCGGCCGTGCCGGACCGGGTCGCCTACACCGTGACGATCGGCGGCACGAAGGCCGACGTGGTGCGCATCGCGGACAAGGGCTACAGCCGCACGCTGCCCAACGGGCGCTGGGCACCCGAGACGGGCACAGCGAAGGCCGCCGTCCCCGCCGTCGTCCTGCAGAGGGTGCTCGCGGCCGCCGACGACCCGGTCGACAAGGGCGATGTCGTCTTCGACGGGCGCACCGGCCGCATGGTCGAGGTCACCCTCACCGCCGAGGAGGTCCGCACGACCGGGCTGCTCGACGCCCAGGGCGGCAGCGACGTCCCCGTGACGCTGGCGCTCGACCCGCAGGGCCGGGTGCTGCGCCTCGCCGTCGAGCTGCCGCTGCAGGCTGGCGCCACGCAGGGGGTGCTGCGTCAGGTCACGACCTACGGCAGCTTCGGCACCGCGCCGGAGATCACTGCGCCGGTCTAGCGCCGGTCTAGCGCCGGTCTAGCGCAGGACGTGCCGCCACAGCGGGCGGCTGCTCATGTCGGCCTGGTCGCCGTAGAGCGGCAGCTCGTCCATCGTCACCTGCAACGCCTCGCGCGAGCCGAACAGCCGGGCCGGGTCGGTGTAGTCCTCGACCTCGGGAAAGTGCTCCGACACGATCGCCCGCACCGGCGGCGCACCAGGCGTCAGGGCCCGGGCGACGGCGTCGCGGACGTAGCCGTCGCGGCGCGGGTGCAGCGCGAACGACGACGGCGTGTGCACGTCGTGCCAGCCGTGGAAGAACTCCTCGTCGGTGAGCCGCGCGGGCTTCGGGAACCACGTCAGGTGGGTGAGGCCCGGGCTGCGCACCCCCACCGGTGCGGCGACCGGCTCGGCCTGCGGCACGGACTCGGTGACGAGGTAGCCGTCCGCCTCGCCGAGCAGTGCCTCGACCGCTGCCCGCTCGTCGACGGAGTCGAGCCACACCTCGACCAGGGCCGCGAGCTCGTCGCCCCGGCCCATCAGCAGCAGCGGTCGCGGTACCTCGCCGGACGTGTCCGCCGTCGAGACCGTCAGGCGGCGTACGACGGGCAGCAGCAGCGAGCCGTCGAGCAGCGCCGCGACCTGCGCATCGAGGTCGCCGGACCGCCAGACCAGGTAGTCGAGCTTCTCCACCTCGCGGACGCTACTGGAGCAGCTCGAACAGCTCCGCCGGGCCGTAGGTCAGGCACACCCCGCCGGCCGTCACGGTGACGAGCATGACGAGCAGCACCACTGCCGACACCCGTCGCCAGCGCGACTGCGGCCCGCCCATCGTCGGGGGGAGATAGGCCAGGGGTACGCCGGAGGGCGACTGCTGCAGCTCCGACCAGTGGGGGTCGAGCTCGGCGTCGCGCGGTGCCGCAGGGATGTCGTCGTACACGTGGTGAAGCGTCGCACGGCAGCGCGCCCGAGCAGGTGACGGAGCGGTGACTACTCCCGCGCGAGGACCGAGCGCAGCACCGGTCGGGTCTCGATGCCGGTGACGCCCTCGACCATCCGCAGCGCGTTGACGGTGTCGACGAGCTCGCGCTGCGTGGAGTAGCGCACCCGCACCTGGTAGTCGACGTTGCCGGCGAGGTCGAGGACCTCGGTGACCGACGGGATCGCGGCGATGGCCGACTCGAAGGCGGCCGCGTCGACGTCGGGGGCGGCCCGCAGGTGGACGAGCGCGGTGAGGCCCTCGTCGTCGAGGCCCGGGTCGAGCACGGTGGTGTACCCGAGGACCCACCCGTCGGTCTCGAGCCGCTTGACCCGCTGCGCCACGGCGTTGGCCGACAGCCCCACCTCGTCGCCCACGTCACGCCACGACAGACGGGCGTTCCTCACGAGCAGACGGAGGATCCGCTCGTCCGTGGCGTCCGGACGGCGCTTGCTCATCCTTGCGGCTCCGATCTTTGAAGTCCCTCCGAGCCGTCCCGAGACTCGGTGACGTGACTCTGACAGACCGCACCTCCGTGACCCCGTCCACCCTCGCCCTGGCCGGGCTGCTCGCCGTGACCGCAGCCTGGGGCTCGACCTTCTTCATGCTCAAGGGCGTGCTGGAGCGGGTGCCCGCCGCCGACTTCCTCGCGGTCCGCTTCGCCATCGCGACCCTCGTGCTCGCCGCGATCGCGCCGCACGCCGTGCGCCGGCTGACCCCGCGCGCCCGTCGCCAGGGCGTCGCGCTCGGCCTCGTCTTCGGCGCCGGCCAGCTGCTGCAGACCGTCGGCCTCGAGACGACCAGCGCGTCGGTGTCGGGCTTCGTCACGGGCATGTACGTCGTCTTCACCCCCCTGCTCGGCGCCCTGCTGCTCGGCGCCCGGCTGCCCGCCAGCGCCTGGAGCGCCGTCGGCCTCGCCACCGTCGGCCTGGGTGTGCTGTCCCTGCAGGGGCTCGCGGTCGGCACCGGCGAGGCGCTCACCCTGCTCGGGGCCCTGGCCTACGCCGCTCACATCGTCGGCCTCGGCCGCTGGAGCTCGGCCGGCGACACCGTCGGGCTCGCCATCGTGCAGCTCGCGACGACCGCTGTCGTCTGCACGGTTGGCGCCCTGCCCGGCGGCGTCGTCGTCCCGTCGACCACCGGTGACTGGATGGTGCTGCTCCACATGGCGCTCGTCGCCGGCGCGCTCGCGATGATCGTGCAGACCTGGGCGCAGGCCCGCCTCGCACCGACCCGCGCGGCCGTCGTCATGACGATGGAGCCGGTCTGGGCCGCGGGCTTCGCGGTCGCCTTCGGTGGCGAGCACCTCGGCCCGCGGGTCGCGGTCGGCGGCGTCCTCGTGATGGTCGCGATGTGGCTCGTCGAGCGCGGCGCGGCCGAGTCGGTCGAGGACCTCCAGGACCTCCAGGAGCTCCAGGACCTCCGGGCGTACGACGCCGACGTCCCCGTCCCGCGCCACCCCGTCCTCGAGCCCGTCTGAGCCCGACCGCCTCGTGGGATGTGGCGATCACGCGCGCTCACCCTCGCGACCGTGATCGCCACTTCTCCGCGGGAGCCGGGCGGGCGGCGGGCGGGCGGCGGGCGGGACGGGGCGGGGCGGTCAGTACCAGGGGACCTTGCGGGTGGACTTCCGGAAGGGCCCGCGTACCTCGAAGGTGACGCCCCCGGTCGAGCGGCCCGTCGTGCCGCGCTGCGAGGAGAAGTAGAGCCGGGTCCCGTCGGGACTGAACGCCGGCCCGGTGATCTCCGAGCCGTCGTGGCCGACGACCTGCAGGAACGGTGCGACAGTGCCCTCCGGGGTGAGCACGCAGACCTGCATGTCGCCGCCGTCCTCCGCGACGAACAGGTCGTCCGACCTCGACCCGACGACGTTGTCGACGCCGGTGAGGGGCTGTCCGCCCGACCAGGCGACGTCGAGGCGGCCGGCTGTCACGTCGTACCTCCAGACCCTGCCGTCGCCCTTCGTCGTGAACCAGCAGACGCCCCGCGCCCACCAGCAGCCCTCGCCGCCGCGGAAGACCCGCGCCCCCGGGACCTGCATCCGGGTCGGCGTCGAGGCCGCTGAGGGATCGGGGACGCGCAACCACGCGACGCCGGTGCCGGAGCCGGCCATCACCTCGAGGACGCCGGCGGAGAGGTCCGGCCAGCGGGTGGGGCGGAAGCGGTAGAAGCAGCCGTCGGTGGCGTCCTCGGTGAGGTAGACCACCTGACGGGCGGTGTCGACGGCGGCGGCCTCGTGGACGAAGCGACCCATCGCGGGCCGCACGACCGCGGCCCGGCTGCCGGTCGGGTCGCACTCCCAGACCCGGCCGCGGGCGGTCTCCTCGCACGACAGCCAGGTCCCCCACGGGGTCGCGCCCCCGGCGCAGTTGCTGCTCGTGCCCGACAGGATCCGGCGGCCGCCCAGGATCCGCCCCTCGCTGTCGAAGCGGACGACCCCGGCGCCACCACCGGAGACCAGCTCGGAGTTGGAGGCGTAGACCCAGCCGCCGTCACCGGTGCTGAAGCAGGCACCGCCGTCGGGCGCGCCGTGCCAGGTGTAGGTGCCGACCCGCTGGCCGGTGCGGGCCACGACCCGCGAACGGAAGCGCTCGGGCAGGCGCACGCCGTTGCCGTCGGCGGCGCGCAGCGGGCCGTAGGGGCTGTCGCCGGCGACCGCCGCGAAGCCGTCGCGCCACAGCGACCCACCGAGCGCGGTCGCGCCGGCGGCCACCACACCGGCCCGCAGGAAGTCCCGTCTGTCCACAGCCCGGAGTCTGCCTCCACAAGGGTCGCCCGGGCCAGCCCCGCGACCGGCAGCGTCGCCTAGCGTCGTCGTCGTGCCCGAGACCGCCGCCCGCCGCGACTCCCAGCGCTCCCGCGTCTACGCGGCCGAGGACGCCTGGGCGCAGCGCCTCGATGCCGCGCGGCAGGGCGCCGAGCTCGCGACCATCGCCGGCAGCAGCGTGCTCCTCCCGGGCGAGCGACGCTTCGGCACGCTCGCCGGGGCGCAGGACTACGCCGCCGCGGTGCTCGCCCAGCCGGCTGTCGTGGCCGTGGCCGGCCGGCTCCCGGCTCCCGGGCTGCGCACCCGGCGCGGCGTGACCGCTGCCCACTGGGAGCCACCGGGGGTGATCGCGCTGCCGGTGCCGGCGCACGGCGAGCCGTGGGCGCTGCGCGAGCACGTGCTGCTGCACGAGCTCGCCCACCACGTCGCGGAGACCACCGGCCTCGCGCACCAGCACAGCGCGCCCTTCCCGGCGGTGGTGCTGCTGCTGACCGGCGCGGCCCTGGGAGAGGCAGCGGTGCTGGCGCTGCGGGTGAGCTACGGAGAGCACGACGTGGAGGTGGGGGTCCTGTGACCGACGCAGACGACAAGCTCGTCGACCGGGTGGGCAAGCTGCTCGCCCAGGCCGAGGGCACCGACAACGAGCACGAGGCCGCGGCCTTCGTGGAGCGCGCGCAGCAGCTCGCCACGGCCCACGCCGTCGACCTGGAGCTGGCGCGCCGGCGCCAGCAGGAGCGGCACGCGCGCGGCACCCAGGAGCCCGTCGTGCAGGAGCGGCTCGTCGTCGGTGCCGCTGGCAAGCGCGGCAACCGGCACCGGGTGCTGCTCTACCTCGCGGTCGCGACCCCCAACGACGTGCGGGCCGACGTCTCCCGCGACTCCGCGTGGGTCCTCGGCTACGGCCACCGCTCCGACCTCGAGGTCGTGGAGCGTCTGTGGGCCTCGCTGGTCGTGCAGATGACCGCCGCCGCGGACCGCCGGATCGCCCGCGGCGAGCACCGCGACGAGGGGTTGGCGGCGCTGTCGTGGCGGCTGTCGTTCTACGACGGGTGGGTGGCCGAGGTGGGCCGGCGCCTCGACGAGGCCCGCGTGCGCGCGCTCGCCGCCCTCGACGAGGCCCGCGCGGCCGCCCGGGCCGCCGACCCGGCGACAACCGCGACGTCCGGCCCGTCCACGTCGTCGGAGCTGGTGCTGCGCGAGAAGGCGGTGCGGGTCTCGGACTTCTACCGGGAGGCCTCGCAGGCGCGCGGGTCGTGGCGCGGCGCCTTCGACGGCCGCACCCGGGTCAGCGGGTCAGCCCGTCGCTCGGGGGCGTCGGACGGTGCGCGGGCCGACCTCGGCCAGCCGGGGCTCCGGCAGCGCGGGCAGCTCGGCGCGTGAGCGCCTGACCCGACGCGGGCGTGCCTCGACCGGGGGTGCCAGGACCGGGGGTGCCAGCCGCGCCCGCACCGAGGCGAGCGCCACGTCGAGGGCCGGACCGAAGCGCCCGGCCGACAGCACGAGCCCGGCGTGGCCGGCGTCGACCTCGACGACATCGGCTCCCGGGATGCTCGCGGCCAGGCGGTGCTGGCGGCGTACGGGGATGGTGTGGTCCTTGCCCATGGCGACCACCGCGGTCGGGACGTCGACGCCGGCGATCCACGACGAGGAGTCGAAGCGGCCGAGCGCGTCGAGGACGTGCGGCATCGTCCAGGCGCTGGTCGAGCGGAACTGCGCGAGCCCCCACTGCGGGTCGTGCGAGGTCGTCGTCGGCAGGGCGGGCAGCGCGTCAGCGAGGCGGGTGACGCGCTCGCGGCTGTAGCGGGCGAGCGGCCGCAGCACCGCGCCGACGGCCGGGAAGAACAGCTTCTCCTTCGCGGTGCCGCGGAAGTTGCGGGCGGTGGCGCACAGCACCAGCCCCTCGACCCGCTGCGGGTGGCGCTGCCAGACGAGCTGGGCGACGGCGCCGCCCATGGAGTAGCCGACCGGGATGCAGCGGTCGACGCCGAGGGCGTCGAGCAGCGCGACGACGTCGTCGGCGCAGTCCTCGAGGGAGAAGCGCTCGGAGCGGATGCCGCGGCCGTGCCAGCGCTGGTCGAGCACGACGACGCGGTGGTCCTCGGCGAGGCCCGCGATCACGGGGTACCACGACAGGTAGCCGGTGCAGCCGAGCGCGTGCAGCAGGACCAGCACCGGGGCGCCGGGCGGGCCGGGGACGTCGACGACGAAGGTCCGGCCGCGACCGGGCAGCTCGACCACCCGGCCCTCGGGCACCGCCTCGACCCGCGGCGCGTGCAGCACCCGACCCAGCCCCTTGCTGATCACGGCAGCGCGTCCCATGACCGGAGCGTTCCACCCGCTCCGCCCCCTCATCGACAAATCCCGGTGCGCGGGACGCAGGGGCGTGTCGGCCCGTGACACCCGTCTGAGAGGCTGGGCGCTCCGCAGCACCCGTCTTCCGGAGGTTCCTCAGGTGTCGAGCAAGGGCGAGAGCGCGTTCGCGCTGTACGAGGCGGCCATCGGTCAGTCGGAGGGCACGGGCGAGTGGTTCGAGGTCGACCAGGCCCGCATCGACGCCTTCGCCGAGGTCACCGAGGACCGCCAGTTCATCCACGTCGACCCGGAGGCCTGCGCGCAGATGTCGCCGTGGGGCGTGCCGATCGCGCACGGCTTCCTCACGCTGTCGATGCTGACCCACCTGTGCGGCTCGATCCCGCAGGATCCGGCCCGTCTCGACGGCATCCTCATGGGCGTCAACTACGGCTTCGACAAGGTCCGCTTCGTCAACCCGGTGAAGGTCGGCCAGAAGGTCCGCGCCTCGTCGGTCGTCTCCGCGGTCGAGCAGAAGGACCCGAGCACGCTGCAGGTCACGCAGACCGTCACCGTCGAGATCGAGGGCGAGGCCAAGCCGGCCCTCGTCGCCGAGTGGGTCACCCGCCGCGTCTACGGCTGAGTACCTGACGAGGGGCGCGCTTGCCGCGCTCCTCGTCGTCGGGTGCACAGGACCAGGGGGTACGCCGGGGGCGTCACCGCGCGTGACCGCGCCGTCCACCGCGCCGTCCACCGCACCAGCCTCCGCGCCGGCGTCCCCGACGGCTCGGGTCCCCGCAACAGCGGCGGCGTCCGTGCTGTGCTCCTTCGTCGACCCGCGCATCACCGAGTCGAGCGGCCTGGCCGTGCTGGGCGACCGGATCTGGACCCACGACGACAGCGGTGACGGGCCGCGGCTGTTCGGCCTCGACCGACGGTGCCGCACCGTCGCCGTGCTGACGCTCGCCGGCACCGACGCCCGCGACTGGGAGGACCTGGCAGCGACGACCCCCGGCACGCTGTGGGTCGCCGACATCGGCGACAACCGGGCAGTGCGCGACCGCGGGGTGCTCGTGCACCGGGTGCCCGTACCCGACCGGAGCGGCTCGCGCACGGTGACGCCGACGTCGTACAGGTTGAGGTTCGAGGACTCACCGCGCGACGCCGAGGCGCTGCTCGTCCACCCCCGCACCGGCCAGCTGCTCGTCGTGGAGAAGGTCCGCTTCGGCGGGGCGGGGGTCTACGCCGCGCCACAGCCGATGGCGGCAGGCACGCTGAGGCGGGTCGGCGAGGTCCGCGTCGGTGCGGTCACGGGCGGTGCGGTCAGCCCCCGCGGCGACCGGGTCGTGCTGCGCACCTACACGGCCGCCTACGAGTGGGCCGTCACCGGGGACGACCTCGCGGCCGCACTGGCCGGCACCCCCGAGCGGGTCGCGCTGCCGGCGAGCGAGCAGGGCGAGGGCATCTCCTACGACACCGACGGCCGCAGCTGGCTGCTGTCCTCGGAAGGCGAGTCGGCCCCCGTCCACCGCGTCGCGAGATGATCACCACCGTTGCGTGATGGTGATCGTCTCGCGGGCCGTCCCGGCGTGTCGTCACGCGACGATCAGACACCCGGCGGCCACCCGGCGACGAGCTGCCGGTCACCGGGGCGTCGTACGGTCAGGGCTCGACCGAGGAGAGCGCGTGAGCGACGTCATCAGGGCCGAGGGGCTCGTCAAGAGGTACTCCAGTCGCAGCGGCGACGTCCGCGCGCTGGACGGGCTGGACCTCACCGTGGCCGAGGGCACCGTGCTGGGACTGCTCGGGCCCAACGGCGCCGGCAAGACCACCGCCGTCCGCATCCTCACCACGCTGCTCGAGCCCGACGAGGGCAGCGCCACGGTGGCCGGCATCGACCTCCGCAAGGACCCCAAGGGCGTGCGCCAGCGCATCGGCCTGTCGGGGCAGTACGCCGCCGTCGACGAGTACCTCACCGGCTTCGAGAACCTCGACATGATCGGCCGCCTCTACAAGCTCGGGCGTACGACGTCCAAGGCCCGTGCGCGCGAGCTCCTCGAGCGCTTCGACCTGGTGGAGTCCGGCGACCGACCGGTCAAGGGCTACTCCGGCGGCATGCGCCGCCGGCTCGACCTCGCCGGGGCCCTGGTCGCCCAGCCGCAGGTGCTCTTCCTCGACGAGCCGACGACGGGCCTCGACCCGCGCAGCCGCACCGGCATGTGGGACGTCATCCGCGAGCTCGTCTCCGGCGGCACGACCCTGCTGCTCACGACGCAGTACCTCGAGGAGGCCGACCGGCTCGCCGACGAGATCGTCGTCATCGACCACGGCAGGGCGATCGCGCACGGCACCGCCGACGAGCTCAAGCGCCAGGTCGGCGGCGAGCGCATCGAGGTCGTCGTCGTGGACGAGGCCGACGCCGCGACAGCCCGCGACGTGCTGCAGCGCCTCGCCGTCAGCGAGGTCTCGGTCGACGGCCGGTCGATGACCGCGCCCGTCAGCGGTGGGGCCGCCGACCTGCGCACCGCCCTCACCGCGCTGCACAGGGCGGGCATCGAGGTCAGCGACGTCGGCCTGCGGCGACCGACCCTCGACGACGTCTTCCTGACCCTGACCGGCCATGCCGCGGTCGACGGGAAGACGGAGGACGCAGCATGAGCGAGCTGACCGCCGCGCTCGGAGACGGCGCGATCGTCGTCAAGCGCAACCTCATCAAGATCATGCGCGTCCCCGAGCTGCTGGTCTTCACACTCATCTCGCCCATCATGTTCGTGCTGCTGTTCGCCTACGTCTTCGGCAGCTCCATCACGCTCGAGGGCACCAACTACCGCGAGTTCCTCATCGCCGGGATCTTCGCGCAGACCGTCATCTTCGGCGCGACCTACACCGGCGCGGGCATCGCCGAGGACATGCAGAAGGGCGTCATCGACCGCTTCCGCTCGCTGCCGATGTCGCGGTCGGCGGTGCTGGTGGGCCGCACCGCGAGCGACGTGCTCATCAACGTCATCAGCATCGTCGTGATGGCGGGCACGGGATTGGCTGTCGGCTGGCGGATCCGCACGTCGTTCCTGGAGGCGCTCGCCGGCTTCCTGCTCCTGCTGTTCTTCGCCTACACGTTCTCGTGGGTCATGGCGTGGGTCGGGCTGCTCGTCCCGAGCCCCGAGGTCGTCAACAACGCCAGCTTCATCGTGATCTTCCCGCTAACCTTCATCGCCAACACCTTCGTTCCCTTGGAGAACCTCCCCACGGCGCTCAGGGTGTTCGCCGAGTGGAACCCCGTGTCCTCGGTGACGCAGGCGACCCGGGAGTTGTTCGGCAACACCGCCGGCGTCGCCCGAGTCTCCGACGCCTGGCCGATCCAGCACCCGGTGCTCTACACGGTCCTGTGGGGCTTCGCGATCCTCGCGGTCTTCGTGCCGCTGTCGACGCGGCTCTACAAGCGCGCCGCCTCGCGGTAGAGCAGGTACGCCGAAGGGCCCGCTGCTCCGGGGAGCGGCGGGCCCTTCGGGCGTGCGGCGTGGGTCAGTCGACGACCACGTCACCGAGCTTGATGCGCTGGCCGCGCTTGACGACGATCCGCTTGCTGATGCCGGAGCCCTTGGGCCCGGTGATCGCGAGCACGTAGGACTCGGTCTTCTTCGCGGCGACCTTGGCCGGGCGGGTCGACGGGTTGACGTGCCACTCGAACTTCCCGTCCGTGCCCGTCTCCATCGAGGTGTCGAGGAACTCGCGGTAGACCTTCTGCTCCAGCGGGTTCTTCGCGCCCTGCAGCCACAGGTCGGTGTCGAAGGTCTTGGTGATCGACAGCTTTGCCGCGACCGGCTTGCCCGAGCGGTTGACGGCGCGGCCCGAGAGGATCGCGTGGGAGAGCCGCTTGGATGTGATCTTCTCGTCCTTGAGCTCCTGCGCCGCGTCGGCGTCGAGCTTGAGGTCCGGGCGCTTCTCCGGCGCGATGCAGCCGTAGGTCGCGAGCAGGATGAAGGCCTCGCGGTTCTTGGCGTACATCGCGGGGACGGTCGTCGGGTAGGGCGGGTGGAACGACGACCCGGCGTGCTCGAAGGTGTAGCCGATCGAGCCGAGCGCACCGTAGGCGTAGTCCGACGTGGTGCCGGTCGTGACGTAGAGGTCGATCGACTTCTGCGGGCGGTAGCCGTTGTAGACGGCCATCGCCCGACCGAGGCCCTCGAGCAGGTCGTTGTCGGGGGCGTCGTCGCGGGTGTCGCCCCACGCCCACAGCAGCAGGTCCCCGGAGGTGTGGTGGCTGATCATCGCCGTCACCTGGTGGCTCTTGAGCACGTGCGCGACGTTGCGCGACTCGGCCTCGGAGAACGGGTCGGTGCCCCGGTAGGTCTGGTCGGTCATCGACGGGGACGAGCCGCCCTCGTCGTCGCCCCACTGGTAGGCGTAGTTGCGGTTCGGGTCGACGCCGAGGTAGCCCTGCAGCTCCTTCGGGATCTCCGTCTCGGCCAGGCCGAGGCCCTCGCTGATGTGCGTGGAGCCGATCGGCCTGCGGTTCTTGCGGGTGTACGCGCCCTGCCCGCCCAGGACGATGCCCTCGAGCCCGCCGGGCGTCTCGACCGGGACCGACCGGGTGAAGTGGAAGCTGTCGACGTTGACGACCGGCACGATGATCGTGCGGACGTTGTCGACGATCGCCTTGATCCGCTTGTCCTTGGCGTAGTTCTCCAGCAGGTCGTAGGCCCACATGATCGGGACCTCGGAGGCCGGCCACTCGCGGGCGTGGTGGCAGCCGTCCTGGTAAAAGACCGGCCGACCGTCGCGCTTGCTGACGTTGGTGCAGATCTCCAGGCCGTAGACGGTGCGGCCCTCCATCGTCCGGTGCGGCAGCTCGATGAGCTTGGCCTTGGTGGGGTACTTCTTGGCCAGCGCGCGCATGTCGCGCTCGTAGTCGGCGAGCACGCGGTAGTCGCCGGTCTTCGTCTCGCCGGGCTGCACGGCGAGCGACCGCACGGCGGTCTTCGCCTTGGCGGCCTCGAGCGCGTCGGCGAGCGCGAGGTCGGGGACCTCGATCACGAAGCGCAGGCCGAGGTCCTTGAGCCGGGCGAGGTCACCGGGCCAGAGCAGGTACTGCACCGAGCCGTCCTCGTAGACCGTGTGGGTGTCGTCGAAGCCGACCATCGCCTTGCGCTGCTTGGCGGTCGTCGCCCACACGCGTGCCAGCTGCATGAGCGCCCGGCCTCCGGCACCCGCGACAGGCGAGGCGACGCTCGACGAGGTGGCCGCTCCCGACGGGAGCGCCGTGGCGACGACGCCGGCGGCAGCGACCGCACCGGCGGTGCGCAGCAGCGCGCGACGGCTGACGCCGGTCTCGCTGGTCTCGACAGGAACCGGGGCAGTGGTCACAGGAGCGCTCCAAGCACGAGGCGTACGACGGGGGATGGTTGTGAATTCGACAGGACAACGAATTCTCCTGCCGCGAGTGACGGGCGTCACCCGATCGTGTCCGGCGGGCTGGCCGGCTACTGCAGGACGGCGACCGCGGGATCGTCATAGGTCTTGTCGACGAAGCCGACGGCGATCTTGCCGTCGGGCAGGATCGCGACGGTGGCGACGTCGAAGCGGTTGGACTTCGCGCCCGAGACCACGCCGCTGACGTCGAGGCCGGCGGTGAAGGCCATGTCGCCCTTGCCGACGAGCAGCGCGTCCTTGTGGACGGCCTTGCCCGTGCGGGTGTCGAGGCGCAGCACCAGGGCCTGGTTGTTGCCGTCGTCCTTCGTGACGTGCGGCGCGACCGCCGACACGCCGAGCTTGCCGTGGGCCTTGTCGTCCATCGACGATGTTGGCCTCGCCCGGGACGGCGATCGTCGTGGCCGTCCAGCTGCGCCCGCCGTCGCGCGAGATGCGGTAGGTGACCGCGTCACCGGCCGCCTTCACGTCGTGCAGCCACCCGCGGGAGTCGCTGTGCAGCGCACCCTCGACCTCCAGCGAGCCGTCGCCGCCGAAGCACGACCAGGTCGCGTCGCTGTTGAGGGCCTGCTTCTCGCAGCCCGTGGACCCGACGGCGTTGAGCGAGATCGCGCCACCCCCGGGCAGCGGGGTGATGCGGGTCTCGGCGTGCTCCTGCATGTAGTCGAGGTCCGGGTCAGCTGCGACCGGTAGCGCACTGGCGGTGCCGCCGGCGATCGCCTCGACGTCGGTCCTGCTCGGCCGCAGGTAGGTGATGCCGTCGGTGCTGATCAGCACGACGCGGCGGTTGAAGTTCGAGAGCACCATCGAGACCCATGGGACGGTCTGACCGGCGATCGCGAACGGACCCTTCGCCACGGCCATCCACTGGCGGTCGTAGAACGGCTCGTGCAGCGGCATCTCGCCCTAGGAGCAGGGCTTGGTGTCCGCCTCGTAGAGGAAGGACTGGAGCCGGTCGCCGCTGTAGGGGTCCCACCCGACCCCGACGATGTCGCCACCGGGTGCCATGACGATGGTGCCCTCGCCTCCACCGACCGCCCGCGGCGACGCGTCGTCGAGCTGGCTGGTCACCGGAGTCAGCGTGCGGATCTCGGTCCAGCTCTTGCTCTTGTCGTCGGAGTAGGCGGGGAACTGCCCGCCGAACTCCACGAGCCGGCCGGTACGGGTCGCTGCGACGAGCACCTCGCAGCAGGTGCCACCCGCCGTCGTGACGGTCCACTTCGCGGTCCCGCGCTTCTTGCCCTTGCCGTCGAGCACGCCGTAGGCCCGGGTCACGGGCGTGTCGGCGAGCTTGGCCGAGGTCGTGGCAGCGCGCCGGGCGGCGCGGACAGCGCGGCGGTGGCGGCCGCGACGACCCCCAGGGCGACGAGCGCAGCGGCGGTACGACGACGAGGGGTGCGGGGCACGGGGGTCTCCCGCGGCGGGCGGGACGGCCCGGGGTCCCCGGGTCGCCTGCTCGTTTCGCCACCGATCTGTGCACCTCCTGCCGGAAGCACCCGGATGGCCGGTTGACGCCCGGTCCCCGAGGGTTTGCACTGAAGGCGAGGAGGTGCCCATGGGGTCGCGCGCAACGACGGTCTGCGCCACCGCCTCCGGCCGTGTCGTGACGGTGCAGCCGGTCGGCGACCTCGACCTCGCCACCTCGGACGACCTGCGGGCGCGGCTCTCCGAGGCCGCCACGCTCTCGGCGTACCTCGTCGTGCTCGACCTCGCCCAGGTCGACTTCCTCGACAGCACCGCGGTGGGCGTCGTGGTGGGTGCGCACAAGCACCTCGCGGCCGACGGCCGGCACCTCGTGCTGTGCCACGTCGGCGCGATGCCGGCCCGTGTGCTCCAGATCACAGGGCTGCTCGACCTTCTCGACGTGCGCGAGGACAGCCCTGCGCTCGATGACGAGTCGCTCCGGCACTGATCAGCGCGCAGGAGTCCGGGCGTCGGCGGAGAAGAGAGGGCGCATGCGCCTGCGCCCTGTCCTCGCCCCCCTGGCCCTGCTCGCCCTGCCGCTGGCCGCGCCGGCACTGGCCGCGCCGACCTGCACCACGGTCCCGACCGCGGCCTGCGGTGGCCGGGTCGTGGCCGAGCCTGAGCTGTCGACGACCTTCCACCAGTTCGACGGACCGGTGGAGAGCGTCGGGGCCAGCCTCGAGGCCATCGAGGCGCTCGCGCCGCGCTACCTCGAGGTCATGACGATGGCCGAGGCCAACGGCAACGACACCCACATCAGCGCCGGCGGGCGCCCGCTGTGGGTCGTGCGCGTCACCGACGAGGAGGCACCTCGGGCAGGGAAGGCCCAGGTCGCGGTGTCGCTGTCGGTGCACGGCCTCGAGGCGGCGGGCCGCGAGGGCGGACTGCGCTACGTCGAGGACCTCGCCCGGTCGACCCCCGAGACGCTGCTCTACGCCGGCGACACCGGCTTCCCCTTCAGCGAGGTCATGCGGCGCACCGAGACGTGGATCGCCTTCACCAACTCCGACGGGTGGGCCGCCGGTGACCTGACGACGAGCGACCCCGGCCCGGGCTTCCAGCGGGGCAACGCCAACGGCGCCGACCTCAACCGCGACCTCGCCACGGTCGGCTGGTACGACCACTCGGGTGGCCGCGGCCTCGCCGAGTCCGAGCCCGAGACGCGCGCCTGGACGACGCTGGTGAAGTCCTTCCCCAACCTCAAGACGAGCACCGACATCCACGGCGAGCTGACCACGCCCAACGACGCCTTCAGCGACCTGATCATCCCGGCAGGGCAGTGGACCCCGCAGCGCCAGGACCAGGTCAACCAGCTGTCGCTCAACATGATCCGCACCGTGGAGCGCAAGTTCGAGCAGCACGGCGTCATCCTCGACGACGTCTTCGGGCCGCTGCCCAGCGACGGGGCCACCCCGCGCAGGGCGGCCAACGTAGCGGCGGCCTACGACATCGTCGGCTACGACGACAGCGGCTTCATGGGCGACTGGTTCAGCCAGACCCAGGACGCGGTCCACATGGACGTCGAGAACTTCCTCTCCAACCTCGCGCCCAACAACGTGTGGAACGGCGCCGTCGAGCAGGCCCACGTCGCCGCGGTCCGCGGCAACATCGAGGCGACGATCGTCGAGTCGCTCATCACCGACCAGGTCCGGCCGTCGGCCGACTACGGCCGGGTCGCCTACGTCATGGACCCCAACCGCACCAGCTCCGACCCGGCCGTCGACGACGGCGTGCCCGGCACCGGCGCGGACCTCGAGGAGGGCGAGACCCAGACGCCCTACGACGTGAGCCGCATGGACTACTTCCCCGTGCTCGCGGAGGCCTTCGACGCGGAGGTCGCCCCGGTGACGGCCGAGGCCGTCGCCTCGGGCACCGACCTGACGCGCTACGACACCCTCGTCGTCGCCGACATGGAGCTGCCGCGCGGCTCCACCGCCGACCGCACCCGCTACCTCGCGGCGCTGGACGCCTTCGCCAAGGGCGGCGGCCAGCTGCTTCTCACCGACCGCGCGGTGTCGATCGTCGAGGCGCTCGGCATCATCGGCGCCGGCGAGGCGGGCGGCGTCACCGTCAACAAGACCGACGCCGGTCACGTCGACTTCGTCGCGCCGCTCGGCGACCACCCCCTCGAGAAGGGCCTGGTCGGCAAGCCGAGCCAGACCTGGTACGAGGTCATGCTCGGCTACCCGTCGCGCAACCAGGCGCCCAACTACGGCGTCCTGCGCGAGGTGTGGGAGGCCGCGGGCGGCGAGACCGTCGCGACCGTGGGCGACCAGGGCGCGACCGACTCTCCCAACACCGCGCTGGGCAGCATCGAGCGGGGCGCCGGCAAGGTCACCATCTTCGGGTCGATCCTGCCGCAGGCCATCGAGACCCTCGAGGGCATCGAAACCCCGCACCCCTTCGGCCTCGCGTCCTACGCCCCGACCATCACCGGCGGCCAGGTCCTCGACAACATCCTGGCCTTCCGCGGGACCAACCGCACCGGCGCCACCGTGGTCACGCCGCCCGTCGTGACGCCGCCGACCGCGCCCGTCCCCGACACCGGCTCGCTGCCGACCACCGGCCTGCCCGTGCTGCTGCCCCTCGGGGCCGTGCTGCTGCTCGGCTCGGCCGCCGTCGTCCGTCGTCGCCGCTCCGCACAGCCGGCTTCCTAGCCGCACCTCCCCTCCCCTGTCACACCGCTCGGGTTGCATGGTGGCGTGGGCAGCTACCGCTTCGATGCCGAGCTCTGGGAGCACGCGGGCGAGGCCGCCTGGCACTTCGTCACCGTCCCCGCGGAGCTGAGCGAGGACCTGCGCGGTGACGCCGGTCCGCGGCGCGGCTTCGGCTCCGTGCGGGTCCGGGTCACGATCGGCGGGAGCACCTGGTCCACGTCGGTCTTCCCGTCGGCCGCAGGGCCGTTCCTGCTGCCGGTGAAGAAGGCCGTCCGGCGGGCAGAGGAGCTGGAGGCCGGCGACACCGTGGCCGTCGAGCTCGTCGTTGACGAGGCGTCCCGACCCGGATAACGTACAACCCAATGGTTGTAGATACGGACGAGCGCATCGACCAGGTCTTCGCGGCCCTGGCCGACCGGACCCGTCGAGACATCGTCGCCCGCGTCATGGAGCGGGAGGCGTCGGTCTCCGCGCTCGCTGAGGCCTACGACATGTCCTTCGCCGCCGTGCAGAAGCACGTCGCGGTGCTCGAGCGGGCCGGCCTGGTCACGAAGACGGCTCGCGGCCGGGAGCGCCTCGTGTCCGGCGACCTGCACGCCCTTCGAGCAGCTAGCCGGCTGCTCGACCACTACGAGGAGATCTGGCGCGGCCGGCTCGGCCGCATCGACGACCTTCTCAACGAGTCCTCCTAGGAGACCGCCATGCCCGTGATCAGCACCACTCAGGACAGCGAGGCGCTGAGCCTCACCCTCGTCAGCGAGTTTCCCCACCCGCTCGCGCGCGTCTGGCAGGTATGGGCCGACCCGCGCCAACTCGAGCGCTGGTGGGGCCCGCCGACGTGGCCGGCCACCTTCGTGCAGCTAGAGCTCGTGACGGGAGGCCGCGCGTCCTACGTGATGACCGGGCCCGACGGCGCGACGTCGCGCGGCTGGTGGGAGCTCCTCATCGTCGACGAGCCCAAGCGGATCGAGCTCGAGGACGGCTTCTCCGACGACAGCGGCAACCCCAACCGCGACATGCCCACCACGCGCACCGAGGTCGTCCTCCACGAGACCTCCGAGGGCACCCGCATGACGGTGACGTCGCACTTCGCCAGCGCCGAGCAGATGACACAGCTGGTCGAGATGGGCATGGTGGAGGGCATCACGTCGGCCGCCGGCCAGATCGACGCGATCCTCGACGAGACCTGACGGTGCCTACGCTGAGGCGGTGACCACCCTCGCAGCCGTGCGGCTGCACAGCCGCTTCGCGGACGCCCTGCCCGAGCTAGCGGTGCCGTGGCAGGCGGCACCGGCACCCGACCCCCGGCTGCTGGTCCTCAACGAGCCACTGGCCCTCGAACTGGGTCTCGACCTCGAGCTGCTGCGCACCCCGGCCGGGCTCCGGCTGCTCGTCGGCGAGAACGTCCCGCCCGGAGCGAAGCCGGTCGCGCAGGCCTACGCCGGTCACCAGTTCGGCGGCTTCGTGCCCCGGCTCGGTGACGGGCGCGCGTTGCTGCTCGGCGAGCTGGCCGGTCCCGACGGCGCGCTGCGGGACCTGCACCTCAAGGGGTCGGGTCGCACGCCCTTCGCGCGCGGCGGTGACGGCCTGGCTGCGGTCGGGCCGATGCTGCGCGAGCACGTCGTCAGCGAGGCGATGCACGCCCTCGGCATCCCGACGACGCGCTCCCTCGCCGTCGTCGCGACCGGTCGAGGTGTGCAGCGCGAAACCCTGCTCCCGGGAGCCGTGCTGGCGCGCGTCGCCAGCAGCCACCTGCGGGTCGGCTCCTTCCAGTACGCCGCAGCGACCGGCGACGTCGCGCTGCTGCGGCGGCTGGCCGACCACGCGATCGCTCGCCACTACCCGGACGCCACGGAGGCGGCATCGCCGTACCTCGCGCTGTTCGAAGCTGTGCTGGGAGCGCAGGCGTCGCTGGTGGCGCAGTGGGTCCTCGTCGGTTTCGTGCACGGGGTCATGAACACCGACAACACGACGATCTCCGGCGAGACCATCGACTACGGACCGTGCGCGTTCCTCGACGGCTACGACCCGGCAACGGTCTTCAGCTCGATCGACACCCAGGGCCGCTACGCCTTCGGCAGCCAGCCGCTCGTCGCGGAGTGGAACCTCGCGCGGCTCGCGGAGGCACTGCTGCCGCTGCTCGCCGACGACGAGGCCGCCGCCGTCGAGATCGCGGTCGCGTCGCTCGGCGCGTTCCGGGGTCTCTACACGTCGGCGTGGACGGCGGGGATGCGTCGCAAGCTCGGCCTGCGCGACACGGTCACCGACGACCAGGTCGTGGCGCTGACGACCGAGCTGCTCGGGCTCATGCAGGCCGACGGCGTCGACCACACGTCGCTGTTCCGGTCTCTGTCGCACGAGCCGGCCCGCGAGCTGTTCCTCGACCTCGCCGGCGTCGACGCCTGGGTGGCGCGGTGGCGCGCGCTCGACCCGGACCTCAGCGGGCTCGACGCCGTCAACCCGGTCTACGTCCCGCGCAACCACCTCGTCGAGGAGGCACTCGCGGCCGCGACCGACGGCGACCTCGCGCCGCTCGACGGGCTGCTCGAGGCGGTGTCACGCCCCTTCGACGAGCGCGCCGGGCTGGAGCGCTACGCCGAGCCTGCGCCCGAGTCCTTCGGGGCCTACCGGACGTTCTGCGGGACCTGACGTGGACCGCACGACTGCCAGCGCGTTCGACCTGCCCGCACGACTCGCGGCGAAGGCCGACCCTGCGCTCATCGACCGCGACGAGCAGCACTTCGCCGCGATCGCCGCGTCGCTCGCGCACACCATCGCCGACCTGACCGACCGGCTCGACACCGAGCGCAGGCACGCCGGTGGGGCGGGCCAGGCCGCGATGGACCGCGACGCCGAGGTCCACCGGCTGACCGCGCGCCTGCGGGCACTGCGCCGCTTCGGCGTCGACCTCTGCCTCGGCCACGTCGTCGCCGCGGACGGAGAGGAGCTGCTCTACGTCGGGCGGCTCGGGCTCACCGACAGCGCGGGCCGGCGGCTGCTCGTGGACTGGCGCTCCCCCGCGGCCGAGCCGTTCTTCGGTGCCACGCACGCCAACCCGATGGGACTGGCGAGCCGTCGTCGCTACCGCTGGACCCGCGGTCGCATCAGCGACTACTGGGACGAGGTCTTCACCAGCGACGGGTTGGAGGGGCGCGCGGCACTCGACGACCAGTCGGCCTTCATCGCGAGCCTCGGCAGCAACCGGTCGCCGCGGATGCGCGACGTCCTCGGCACCATCCAGGCCGACCAGGACGCCATCATCCGGGCCAGCTCTCGCGGAGCGCTCGTCGTCGACGGCGGACCGGGCACCGGCAAGACGGTCGTCGCGCTGCACCGCGCGGCGTACCTGCTCTACTCCGATCCCCGGCTCGGTCACCACCGCGGCGGAGTGCTGGTGGTCGGTCCGCACCAGCCCTACCTCTCCTACGTCGCCGACGTGCTGCCGAGCCTCGGCGAGGAGGGCGTGCAGACCTGCACCCTGCGCGACCTGCTGCCCGAGGGCCGGTCCGCTGCTGCGGAGGCCGACCCGGCCGTGGCGGCGCTGAAGTCGACCGCCGACATGGTCGGGGCGATCGAGGCGGCGGCGCGCTTCTACGAGGAGCCGCCGACGACGGAGCTCACGGTCAGCACCCCGTGGGCCGACGTGCAGCTGACGGCGGGCGACTGGGCCGAGGCCTTCGAGGCACCGGAGCCGGGCACCGCGCACAACGAGGCGCGCGACCGGGTCTGGGAGGAGCTCGTGACGATCGTGACGGACAAGCACGAGCAGGAGGACGTCTCCCCCGTGCTGCTGCGCCGCGCGCTGCTGCAGGACAAGGAGCTGCTGGCGACCTTCAACGGCGCGTGGCCGCTGCTCGACCCGGCCGACCTGGTCGGCGACCTGTGGTCGGTACCGGCGTACCTGCGCAGGTGCGCGCCGTGGCTCACCGACGACGAGGTCCGGCTCCTGCAGCGACGCGACGCGCAGGCCTGGACGGTCGTCGACCTGCCCCTGCTCGACGCCGCACGCCACCGACTCGGCGACCCCGAGTCGGCCCGTCGCAAGCGCCGCAACGCCGCGACGGTCGCTGCCGAGAGCGAGCGGATGGCCACGGTCGTCGAGAACCTCATCGAGGCCGACGACGACGGCGAGGGGGCGATGACGATGCTGCTGACGCAGGACGTGCCGGTCGACGAGACCGGCATCGTCGCGGTCGACGTCGATCTGCTCGCCGGGCCCTTCGCGCACGTCGTCGTCGACGAGGCGCAGGAGCTCACCGACGCGGAGTGGCAGATGCTGCTGCTGCGCTGCCCGTCACGCAGCTTCACCGTCGTCGGCGACCGCGCGCAGGCCCGGCACGGCTTCACCGAGTCGTGGTCCGACCGGCTCGACCGGGTCGGCCTCGACCGCAGCGCGCTCGCCTCGCTCACGGTCAACTACCGCACGCCGGAGGAGGTCATGGCCGAGGCGGAGCCCGTCATCCGTGCGGTGCTGCCGGATGCCAACGTCCCGACCTCGATCCGCAGCAGCGGGGTGCCGGTGCGCCACGGCTCACGCACGGGGCTCGAGGCGGTGCTGTCGGAGTGGCTGGAGGCGCACGCCGAGGGGGTCGCCTGCGTCGTCGGCGACCCGAGCTTCCCAGCGCGGCCACGTGTCGCGTCGCTCGCGCCGGAGCTGACGAAGGGCCTCGAGTTCGACCTCGTCGTGCTCGTCGACCCCGACTCCTTCGGCACCGGCATCGAGGGCGCCGTCGACCGCTACGTCGCGATGACGCGCGCCACCCAACAGCTCGTGGTCCTCACGAGCTGACGCGCGCCAGACCCCGCGTTGCGGTCGCGCGCCGGATCAGCCCACCAGCAGCGCGAAGGCTTCGGGCAGGACGGGCGGGCTCTTGAGGTAGCCCTGGAACTCGGTGCAGCCGCGCTGCTCCAGCACGGCGAGCTGCTGGAGGGTCTCGACGCCCTCCGCGATGACGTCGAGGTCGAGGGTCCGCGCCAGCCCGATGACCGCGGAGCACAGCGCCTCTCCGTCGCCACCCTCCGCGATGCCCTGCACGAAGGACTGGTCGATCTTCACGCGGTCGACAGGCAGGCTGCGGAGCCGTCCCACGTTGGAGTAGCCGGTGCCGAAGTCGTCGAGGGCGACGTGCACACCGAGCTCGCGCAGCGCGCGCAGGTCGACCACCGCCTCCTCTCCCTCGAGCAGCTCGAGGCTCTCGGTGACCTCGACCTCGACCTGATCAGGATCGAGCCTCGACTCGGCCATCGCGTCGACCACCCAGGACCGGAAGCCCGGGGCTGCCAAGGTGCGGCTCGAGATGTTGACCGCCATCCGCAGCGGAGCCAGGCCGCTGTCGAGCCAGGCCCTCGACTGCCGCAACGCCTCCCGGAGCACCCAGCGGTCGATGTCGACGATGACCCCCGTCGCCTCAGCGGCCGGGATGAAGCGGGCGGGAGTCACCATGCCCGACTCGCGCTGCCACCGGACCAGAGCCTCCGCCCCCACGACGCGCCCGGTCCCGACCTGCACCTGCGGCTGGTAGCGCACATGGAACTCGCCCGCGCCGAGGGCCGCCTGCATCTCTGTCTCCAGCAGCAGCTCCTCGTGGGCTCTCGCAGTGAGCCCAGCGCCGTAGGCGACCAACCCACCTCGCGGACGCCGGAGAGCCTCGCCGAGGGCGGCCTCGGCGTGCTGGAGCAGCAGCGCCGGCGTACCGCCGGCGGGTGCGGTCGCGAGGCCCACCCGGCACGTGCTGCGAACACTGCGGCGACCCACGACCCAGGGCTGCTCCAGCGCGGACACGACCCTGGCAGCAGCATCAGCAGCCGAGCCGGGGGCGCCCTGCACCAGAAGCCCGAAGCCCTGCGGCAGGCGTCCGACCGACCAGCGAGCCGCTCCAGCGGTGATGAGCAGACGTGCGGTCACCTTGCGTGCCAGCTCGTCCGCGACGACCCGACCGAAGCTGCGGGCCACCGACTGCAGCTGGTCGACCGAGACGAGCAGCAGGGTGACCTCGCCGCCCTCGGAGCCGCTGAGGGCATCGGCGATCGCCGCCTCGAAGAGCACGGGTCCGGGCAGGCCCGTCGCGGCGTCGTAGAGCGCGCGACGCTGGAGATGCTCGCCTCGCAGCGCGCGGACGACCTCAGCCAGCGCACTGGCGTGCATCTGGACCACGTCCGGGTCGCGAGGAGTACGCCGGCCGCCATCGTCCTCGACAGCTGCCACGAGGGTGCCGAGCTCGTCCCCTCGTCCGTCCAGCAGCGGGAGCACGAGCAGCGCGGAGCCGCCGACACTCGACAGCACCTGATCTGCCAGGGGGTCGTCGCCGCTGCGCACGAGACGCCCCTCGCCGTCCGCGCTCACCGAGAGCGCAGCCACTGCCCGGGCCAAGCCGGCGTCGGTCCCTGCCGGTGCACCGGAGCTCACACAGCACCGGACATCGCGCGACAGGGGTTCCCACACGGCGAGCACGACACAGGCGGCGTCGAGGCCCAGGCGGCCGGCCTCCGCCATGATGTCGAGCACCCCGCGCACGTCCTGGGCGGCCGACGCCCGTCGGTGCGCGACCAGCAGCAGCTCAGCCGTCGTCGTGGGCGTGCTCATGGCGCGGGGTGACCGCGGACAGGCGTCACGACGTGGACACCCATGCCCGGCCGACGCATCAGGCCAGGGGCCCGCACGAGGGCCTCGACCGCCTCGCGAGACGACTCGCCGTGGGTGGACATCCGACGGGCGACCGCTGCCGCCACCTGCGGGGCCGCGAACGAGGTGCCGCTCCACAGCGCGTTGGGCTCGACGAACTCGTCGTCGTTGCCGTCGCCGTCGGAGTCGGTGGTCGTCGTCCCGATGACGTATGTGCTCCGCAACCGGTCGCCCTCGGCACAGGCATCCACCCAGGGCCCGAAGTTGCTGAAAGCGGCCCTGCGCTTGCGCGTGCCCATCGCAGCGACGCCGACGACCGAGCGGTGCGCCGCAGGGTGGAAGGGCCGGTCGAGCGCGTCGTTGCCGGCCGCCGCCACGACGACCGGCCCCTTGCTGCGTTCGATCTCCTCGAGCACCGCGGTCAGGGCCAGCAGCCCCTCGTCGGAGTGCGTGTAGCCCCCGAAGGACAGGTTGATGACATCGGCGCCCGCGTCCACCGCGTTGCGGACCCGACGCGCGGCCGTGAGGTCGTCGGTCGTGCCGGAAGGGTCGAGCGCCTTGAGCGCGAGCACCTTCGCACCGGGCGCCACCTGCGCGACGATGCCGGCGATGAACGTCCCGTGCCCGGCTTCGAGGTCGAGCCGGCCGTCACCGGGTGAGGTGTCGAGCAGGTCGAGGTCGGCGGGATCGACCACGACGTGACGGCTCATCCACGGGATCGCCAGCGACGACTCGGCCTGACCGGTGTCGACGACCGCGATCAGGACGCCAGCCCCGTCCTTGCCTTCGGCGAGGTCGAGCCCGGCGGCCGGCGCGGGCGGGCGGCCGGGGCAGCCGCGGATCTTCGGCGCCCCGAAGAGCACCGCGTTGGGCGCCACGGCTCGCACCGGTCCTTGCCTGCGCAACGACAGCACGGCCTCGTGGACGTCGGTGCCGCCGGGCAGACCGAAGCGGGTCACTCCGACGGAACGCCCGTCGTCGTCGTACGGCTGGGCTCCCACATCCTTCAACGCGGCTGCGAGATCGGGGACCGCAGCCGTCACGACGAGCAGCTCGTCCGGGCGGCAGAAGTGCTCCTGTCCCGGTTCGCCGTAACGGACGACGCGGCCGCCGGCGAGCAGCTCCTCGGTCGCCTTGGAAAGGCGCTGCCGCCACGCGGTGTCAGCCCTGCCCTCGCGCGGCATGGCGCCTCCCTGGGCGAGTCGAGCAGGATCCCGTGCGGCCAGTTCTAGCATGCGCTCATGCCCCTCGGTCCCGACCACGCACGTGCGTCGAGGACAGATGCTGACCGCTGGGACGGGCTGGTGCACCGCTATGCCGGGCTTGTCTGGTCCGTCCCTCGGGGACACGGCTTCGACCCCGCCACGTCCAGCCAGATCGCGCAGACCTGCTGGCTTCGTCTCGTCGAGCAGGTCGACGACATCGACGGCACCGTCGGTGAGTGGTTGCTGCGTGCTGCTCGTCAGGAGTCGGCCCGCGCCGCCCGTTGGCACGACGGTTCCGGTCGGTCGGCCCTTCAGGTCGAGCCGCCTCTGCAGTCGCTCGCCGAGCTGCCTGCCCGGCTCCGGCTCGCGCTACGGGTGTGGGCCACCGAGGCCGAGCCGTCGACCGCCGAGCTCGCGGCCGCGCTCGACGTCGCCGCCGAGTCGGTGCCGACCGCGCTGGAGCAGGGACTGGAGCGCCTCACCGTCGCCGTGGGTGACGCCTTCGGGGGGTCGGCTGAGATCGCCCACCGGTTGCGCCGCGCGGTTGCCGACCACGACGCGCCACCCGCCGAGCTGTTGGCTGCAGCCAGAGCAGCCTTCTCCTGGCGCACCCTCGATGCCGAGCTCGCACCACTGATCTCCGAGAGCAGCAGCCACGACGACGTGCTGGCGGGGGTCCGGGGCGTGCAGACCCTGCGACGGCTGTCCTTCCGCGCCGACGGGCTGGTCCTCGCCCTCGAGGTGTCCGTCGACGGGCTGCGACGCTGCGTGCTCGGGCAGCTCACTCCCCCGGTCGAGGCTGATGTGACCCTGCGACTCTCCGACGGCACCTCGCTCGACGTCGACGTCGACGACCTGGGCCGCTTCGCCTGCGACGACATGGCGCCCGGACACGTCAGCCTTCGCGTCGTCGAGGCCGCGACCGGGCGACTGCGACACACCGACTGGGTGCTGCTCTGACGGTTGTCAGCGAGGCGGAAGCGGTCTTGCGGCTGGCGGCGCTCGAGCCACGACGAGCCGCCCGAGAGGCGGCGAGCCTCCTGCAACGGGCACGCCTCGGCGCGGAGGCGGCGTCGGTCGCCGAGCGCGCGCTCGGCATCGCCTGTCGCGAGCTGCTCGACGTGCGGGGTGCGGCCCAGCACCTACGTCGGGCCGTACGGCTCGCCGAGACAGGGGCGCTGCCGGTCCGAGCGGGAGAGGCTCGCCTGAGCCTGGCCCTCGAGCTGCTCCAGCAGGGCCGCCCCCGGCTGGCCCTGCGCGAGCTGGACCAGGCCGGGACGTCCCTCGGCGACGACCACGCCCAGGTGCACAACCAGCTCGTGGCGGTCTACGTGCGCCTCGGCCGCTACGAGGTGGCGCTGGCCGCAGCCTCGCGCGCCCTCGCCATCGCCGAGCGGGAGGGCGACCGGTCGCTCACGGCTCTCGTCCTCGGCAACCGCGGTGTCGTCCACGGCTACCGCGGGCACCTCGTCGAGGCCGAGCGGGACCTGCGTCGTGCGGTCGCGCTCAGCCGTGACCTCGGCGAGGCGCTCGGGGCACTCGACGGCCTGCACAACCTCGGCTGGGTGCTGTCTCGGGGTGGTGACCTGCCCGCGGCGCTCGAGCTGTTCGACGAGGCCGAGCGCGGCATCGCCGACCTGGGCGTCCCGTTGGCGGTCTACCAGCTCGACCGCGCGGAAGCACTGCTGGCCGCCGGCCTCGCCACTGAGTCCTTGGTCATCGCCGGGATCGCCGCGGAGGCACTCGACGAGGCGGGCATGGAGGCGACCCTTCCGGAAGCGCTGGTGCTTCGGGCCCGCGCAGCGCTGGCAACCGGCGATGTCGCTGTCGCCGCCGCCGACGCGAGACGCGCCGGACGACTGCTGAAGCGCCAGGGCCGGCGGGGATGGACGGTGCTCGCCCGCGCCCTCGAGCTCGAAGCGGGGGCAGGATCGAGACCCACTCGACGATCCCTACGGATCGCGTGCGAGGTGGCAGACGCGCTGCGCGGCGCCGGGTGGCACGAGGCCGAGCTGCGCACCCGCCTGCATGCGGCTCGGGCCGCAGCCGCCCTCGGCCACGGCGATGAGGAGGAGGGCCAGCTGGCGCGAGTGGCCGACCACCGCACGTCGAGCTCGGCGCAGGCTCGGTTGATGGGGTGGGAAGCAGAGGCCCTGCTCCGGGCTCGGGCCGGCGACGCAGCCGGGGCCATGCGGTCGGCCTCTGCTGGTCTGCGAGCCCTTGCGTCGCACCAGGCAGTCCTCGGAGCGACCGAGCTCCGAGCCGCCGCGGCCGTCGACGCGGGTGACCTCGGGGCGCTGGCTGTGCGACTGGCTCTCGACTCAGGTCGACCTGCGACGGTCCTGGCCTGGACCGAGCGACTCCGCGCGTCAGCGCTGCACCGACCACCGGTCCGGCCGCCGGGGGACCGCGAGCTCGCGGACGACCTCTCAGCGCTGCGGGCCGTGAGCGCCGAGCTGCAGGAGGCGCAGCTGCGCGACGAGCCCGTCATGACCTCCCTGGTCCGACGGCAGCGCGAGCTCGAGGAGTCGGTGCGCCGGCGTGCGCACCACGCTCGCGGGCTCGCCGGTCGGGCGGCCGCGGTCCCGACGATGCGGGACCTGCGAGCCGCCCTGGGCAGTCGGCGCCTCGTCGCGTTCTTCGAGCACGACGGGCGGCTGCGCGCCGTGGTCGTGCACCGGTCGGCGACCGTCGTCGACTGCGGACCGTCGGCGCGGGCGAGCCTCGAGCTGCGGCACCTGTCCTTCGCCCTCCGACGGCAGGTCACCGGCGACGACTCCACAGACGTGCTCACGACCGGGGCTGCTCGCCTCTCCGCACTGCTGGGGCTGGACCGCCTCCCGGGTGGCGGCCACGAGCCGGTCCTCGTCGTGCCCACCGGTCCCTTGCACGCGGTGCCCTGGTCGTTGCTCCCCGGCCTGCGCGAGTGCGTGGTGGAGGTCGCACCGTCGCTCAGCCTCTGGAACCGGCCGATCCTCTCGACGGCAGCGCCGCGCGTCCTCGCCGTCGCAGGTCCCGACCTCCCGGCGGCCCAGAGCGAGGCGGCCGACGTGATCGCGGCGCACGGTCCGCCCGCGACCTCTCTGGTCGGCGCCGACGCGACGTCGGGCCGCGTCCTCGAGCTGCTCGCCACGACCGACCTCGCCCACATCGCCTGTCATGCCGTCTTTCGCGCCGACAACCCTTTGTTCTCAGCACTTCTGCTCGAGGACGGGCCGCTCACCGTCTACGACCTCGAGCGCCTGCCTCGCACGCCCACGCACGTCGTGCTGTCGGCCTGCGACTCAGGACGTCACGGGGTCCGCGCCGGCGACGAGCTGCTGGGTCTGGCAGCGGCCCTGTTCGCCCTGGGCACCCAGACCCTCGTCGCCAGCGTGGTCCCGGTCGACGACGCGGCGACCGCCTCTCTCATGTCGCGGTTCCACCGGGGGTGGGCGGCGGGGGCCGGACCGGCAGAGGCCCTCGCGGCGGCGCAGCGCTCGGCACCGTCGACTCCGGTCGACCGCGCCACCGCAGCCGCCTTCGTCTGCCTACGGGCCGGGCGGGACTGAGGGCGTCGACCCGAACGGCAGCCGATGGGTCAGGTCTCGACGTACGCCGCGAGGTGCTCGCCGGTGAGCGTCGACCGGCTGGCGACGAGGTCCGCCGGCGTGCCCTCGAAGACGACCCGGCCGCCGTCGTGCCCGGCGCCCGGTCCGATTTCCACGATCCAGTCGGCGTGCGCCATCACGGCCTGGTGGTGCTCGAAGGTCGACGGCATCCGCTGGACGCACGTGTCCTTCGAGTCCGGCCTGGCCGTCAACGCGCCTACACGCTGGCGGCCGGGGGCAAGCGCGCCGCCGGCTTCAAGTTCTCCGAGGGCATGGACCCACCGGAGGAGCTCTCGGCCTTCTCGTGGGCTCGCCAGAAGTCGACGCTCGCCGGCGAGATCCGCGGCTCCTACTTCGTTATCAAGGGCGAGTACTGAGGCCTTCGCGCGAACGCACGCCCATCGTCGGCGACGTCACGGGACGAGAACGATCTTCTTCCCGTCGAGTGATCGAAGGACGCCGAAGTGCCGGTGGTCGAGCGTGACGGTCGATCCTTGTGGGACTTGCTGGAAGCGCACCCTGTTCCAGAGCCCGAGACCTTCGGCCCGTCCAAGGACTCGTTCGAGAGCGTGCTGGATCTCGCTTGGCCCGACGACGCCGCCAGCATGCTGCGGCAACTCACAGGTCGCGAGGAGCGGTCCGATGACTACTCGCCCTTGGAACAGGGACGACTGCCGTTGTTCGGCTGCCCGATGTGCGTCGACCTCGCGTGCGGATCCTTGACGGTCGGGGTGGCGGTCTTGGGCGACGCCATCACGTGGAGTGACTTCGTGTCGAAACCGGCTATGCGACAGCGGAGACGACGATCGACCTCGACGGCTTTCCCGACTTGGTCTTCAGTCGCACGCCTACGAGAACGCACTTCTCGAGCCGGTGGCGGCACTCGAGGCGCTGGTCCAGGAGGAACGGCTTCTCAAGTCCGAGTGGCGCCGACATCGCGGCCTCTAGCTAGGGCCTCATCCGCCGCTTCACCCAGTCCGGTTCTCGATAGAGACCAGTGTGTGGTTCTGAGAAAAAGGGGTTGTCCGCTGGCAGTTCGTAGGCGGGCAGAGATCGGGAGGCCTCGGTCGGTGACGTCGGGTCGCGGAGGAAGCGAGGACGACAGGGGAGCTGGGTCAGGGCGCAGAGGACAGGGCGAGTCGTTCGAGCGGTTGACCGGTGATCTCGGCGATCAGCTCGAAGTCCTTGTCGACGTGCAGTACGGCGAGACCGGCGAGCTCCGCCGTCGCGGCCACGATCAGATCGGGGACGGAGGGCGCCCGGTGGTGCCCGCGATCCGCGAGCAGCATCTGGACCTCGAGCGCCCGGTCCTCGATCGCCGGGGTCTGGTACTCCACGGGCATCGCGCCCAGGGGAGCGCGCCGAACTGCCGCGCGAAGATCCGGCCCAGACCGGGCCGAGTAGCCGACCTCCAGACGAGTGACGGTAGCGATGCGCACGGCTCCCTGCTCGATGCGCTCGACCCAAGCGGCGGCGTCCGGGCTGCCGCTTAGCCGGACCAGTGCGGATGTGTCGATGAGCCAACCGCTCACTCCCAGGCGCCCCTCATGACCTCAGGGTCAGCGAGGTCAGCGAACGTGGCCGAGAAGGACTCCAGGTCATCGTGGCTGACGCTCATGGCGCTGGCAGTGGCCTCCTGTGCCAAGCGCCGACGAAGGAACTCGCTGCGGGACAGCCCCAGACGGGCGGCTCGGGCCTCCAACGCGGCGACCACGTCGTCGGGCACATCTCGCACCAGAACGTCGGTCACGGCCACCTCCGATATCTCACGATAGCATCGTGGGCACCACGCGGCAGCCAGGCTCGAGCTGGCGCATGGCCCCGCTAACCTACGACCCTGCCCACGCCTACACGTTGAAGCGGAACTCCACGACGTCGCCGTCCTGCATCACGTAGTCCTTGCCCTCCATGCGGGCCTTGCCGGCGGCCCGTGCGGCGGCGACCGAGCCGAGCTCGACGAGGTCGGCGAAGCCGATGACCTCCGCCTTGATGAAGCCGCGCTCGAAGTCGGTGTGGATGACACCGGCGGCCTGGGGGGCGGTGGCGCCGACCTTGATCGTCCAGGCGCGCGCCTCCTTCGGCCCGGCCGTCAGGTAGGTCTGCAGGCCGAGGGTCGCGAAGCCGATGCGGGCGAGCTGGTTGAGGCCGGACTCCTCCTGACCCATCGACTGGAGCAGCTCGAGGGCGTCGGCCTCATCCATCTCGACGAGTTCCATCTCGACCTTGGCATCGAGGAAGACCGCCTCAGCCGGCGCAACGAGGGATGCCAGGGACGCGCGCAGCGAGGTGTCACCGAGCTGCGCCTCGTCGAGGTTGAAGACGTAGAGGAACGGCTTGGCCGTCAGCAGGTGCAGCTCGCGCAGCGGCTCCCGGTCGAGGCCGGCAGCGAAGACGGTCTGCCCGGAGTCGAGGACCTTCTGCGCCTCGTGCACGGCCTCGAGCTGGGCGACGACGTCCTTCTTGATCCGCGCCTCCTTCTCGAGCCGCGGGATGGCCTTCTCGATGGTCTGCAGGTCGGCGAGGATCAGCTCGGTGTTGATGGTCTCGATGTCGTCCTTGGGCGAGACCTTGCCGTCGACGTGCACGACGTCGCCGTCGTCGAAGACCCGGATGACCTGGCAGATCGCGTCGCTGTCGCGGATGTTGGCGAGGAACTTGTTGCCGAGCCCCTGCCCCTCCGACGCACCCCGCACGATCCCCGCGATGTCGACGAAGTCGACCGTCGCCGGCAGCTGCTTGGCCGAGCCGAAGACCTCGGCGAGCGTGGCGATCCGCGGGTCCGGCACCCCGACGACGCCGACATTGGGCTCGATCGTCGCGAAGGGGTAGTTGGCCGCGAGGACGTCGTTCTTGGTCAACGCGTTGAACAGCGTGCTCTTGCCGACGTTGGGCAGGCCGACGATCCCGATGCTGAGGCTCACGGGGTCAGAGGCTACCGGCGCGCCCAGACGCCCGACTCCCGCTCGCCGACCGGACACGGACGACAGCGTGGCGGGAGCTGCCTGTCGTACCAGCGTGGTTCGGTGCTCAGCATGGAGATCGCTCTCGCCCTGCTCGTCGGTGTCGTCCTCGGCCTCCTGCTCGGCCGGCTGCTCACCAGGCGGGACGAGGCGGTTCTCGCCGCGTCGTTCCAGGGCTTGGCGGCGCAGGCGATGCGCGAGACCGACGGAGAGAGCCGGGCTGCGGTCGGCCGGATGGTCGCCCCGCTCACCGAGCAGCTGCACCGGGTCGAGCAGCAGCTGCAGGGCCTCGAGGTCGACCGGGCCCGCACCATGGGCGAGCTGAGGGCGCAGGTCACAGAGGTCCGGATCACCTCCGAGCAGCTCGGCCGGCAGACCGCGTCGCTCGTCGACGCCCTGCGCAAGCCGCAGGCGCGGGGCCGGTGGGGAGAGGTCCAGCTGCGCCGCGTCGTCGAGATGGCCGGCATGACCGACCGCTGCGACTTCACCGAGCAGACCACCCTGCGCGACGCGAGCCGTCCCGACCTGGTCGTCCGCCTGGCCGGGGGGCGGACCGTCGTCGTCGATGCGAAGGTGACCCTGGCCGCCTACCTCGAGTCGGCCGAGGCCACCGACGAGACCGTCGCTGCGCAGCGGATGGCCGCCCACGCACGGCACCTGCGCGACCACGTCGACCGGCTCGCCGACAAGGCCTACTGGCAGCACCTCGACGACTCCCCCGAGTTCGTCGTGCTCTTCGTCCCCGGGGAGGCCTTCCTCGCCCCGGCCCTCGAGCACGACCCCGCACTGCTCGAGCACGCCTGGTCGCGGGGCGTCCACGTCGCGACGCCCACCACACTGGTGTCGCTGCTCCGCACCGTGGCCCACGCCTGGCGACAGCAGTCGCTCACCGACGACGCCCGCGCGGTCCTGGCTGCCGGCAAGGAGCTGCACGCCCGGCTCGCCACCCTCGGCGGTCACGTCGACAAGCTCGGCCGATCTCTCGGCCGCACCGTCGAGGCCTACAACGCCACGGTCGGCTCGCTGGAGTCACAGGTCCTGCCGAGTGCCCGTCGCATGTCGCAGCGCGAGCTCGCCGATCCGGTCACGATCGACGTCCTGCCTCGGCTCGTCGCCGCACCGGAGGGCCTCGACCAGACCGGATGAACCGTGCGGCGCGCCACACGGCAACGAGGTGGAGCGACCCCGGGTCGGGGGTAGCGTCCGCGAGGTGAGCAGCTGGACCGGTCCTCGCGGCGCGGGCGAACCCCGCCCGGCACCCACCGCGCCTGACGAGCAGGTCGAGTCTGCACCCGGCCACCACCTGCCGGCCGGTGCGCACCTGTCCGACCGACGGGGCCTCACCGCCACCGGTGCAGTCGCGCTCGCCCTCGCGCTCGGCATCGCCGGCGGGCTCGTCGACGTCCTGACCGGCCCAGGGCTGCGGACCGTCTTCGCGGTCTGCTTCGTCGCCGGGTGCGGGCTGGCCGCCCTGCTCGTGCACCGCGAGGACCTCGTCGCCGCAGTGGTCATCCCACCGCTCGTCTACTGCGTGCTGGCCCTGCTCGCGGGAGCGGTGGAGACGACGGTGGGCAGCCAGTCACTGCTCACCCGACAGGCGCTCGAGCTGCTCAACGCGCTCGTGCTCGGCGCCCCGGTGCTGCTTACCGCGACCGGTCTCGCCCTCGCGATCGCGGTCGTGCGCGGCGCACTCGGTCGGCGACCGGCCTAGCCCTCCAGGCCGGCGGCGCGCAGGTCGCGGCGCAGCTCCGGCGGCAGCGCGAACAGCAGGTGCTCCTCGGCGGCGACGACCTCGTCGACGTCGGCGTAGCCGCGCTCAGCGAGCCAAGCCACCACGCCAGCGACGAGATCCTCGGGCACCGAGGCGCCGCTCGTGAGGCCGACCGTCGTGACACCTTCCAGCCAGGCCGCGTCGATCTCCGTGGCGTCGTCGACGAGGTACGACGCGGACGCACCCGCGTCGAGCGCCACCTCGACCAGGCGGACGCTGTTGGAGCTGTTGCGGCTGCCAACGACCAGGACGAGCTCGGAGTCCGCGGCGATCTGCTTGACCGCGACCTGGCGGTTCTGCGTGGCGTAGCAGATGTCCGCCGACGGCGGGCCCTGCAGCGCAGGGAAGCGCTCGCGCAGCGCGTCGACGGTGGTGTTGGTCTCGTCGACAGACAGCGTGGTCTGGGAGAGGTAGGCGACCCGCTCGGGGTCGCGCACGACGACGGCCGCGGCCTCCTCGACACCATCGACGAGATGGATGTGCTCGGGCGCCTGACCGGTCGTCCCGACGACCTCCTCGTGGCCCTCGTGGCCGATGAGGATGATGTCGAGGTCGTCAGCAGCGAACCGCTTGGCCTCCATGTGGACCTTCGTGACCAGCGGGCAGGTGGCGTCGATCGTCTTCAGCTGTCGGGTCGCGGCCTCGGCGTGGACGGTCGGCGCGACGCCGTGGGCGGAGAAGACGACAGTCGCGCCCTCGGGGACCTGCTCGGTCTCCTCGACGAAGACCGCGCCCTTGGCCTCGAGGGTCCGCACGACGTGGGCGTTGTGCACGATCTGCTTGCGGACGTAGACGGGAGCGCCGTAGACCTGCAGGGCCTTCTCCACGGTGATGACGGCGCGGTCGACGCCGGCGCAGTAGCCGCGGGGGGCTGCGACGAGGACCCGCTTGCGCGGGGTCGTGCCGGTGCCGGTCATGCTGTCATCGTAGGTCCCGGTGACACCCCTCACCTGCCGCCCCGACTGCGTGTGAGCGGGCCCACCCCGGGAACGCCGACACCAGCAGCGCTCGCTGCCAACCGCCCGATCCTCGGAGGACCCGTGCCCCCCGCCGTTCCCACCCCCGTCGCCGCCGCGCTCGGCCTCGTCCCCACGGTCGTCCGCTCGGTCCGGCGCCTGCCCGGCAAGGCGGTGCAGCTGCCCGTCCTCGTCGTGAGCCAGGCGCTCGTGACGGCCGAGAGCGTGCGCCGGGAGTACGACGAGCTCGCCGACCGCGGCGAGAAGCTCGTCGCCAAGCTGCGCGGCACGTCCTTCGACGAGATCGAGGACCACGTCGAGGAGCTCGTCGAGAAGACCCCGTTCGCGGGCGCCTACGACAAGGTCGAGGACACGCTCGAGGACGCCGGCGAGGCGGTCTCGGCGAAGGTCCGCGACATCGGCAGCGCCGCGAAGGCCGGAGTCGGCGCGGCGAAGGAGAAGGGCACCAGCCTCGTCGACGACCTGCAGGGGGAGCTCGACGCCGCCGAGGACGTCCCGGACGCCGAGGCCCCCAAGGGCGAGCCGACTCCGAAGGCCACCCAGCCCGACAGCACCCGCGTCGACACCGCGGCCACCCCCGATGTCGTCGCCGTCGTCGAGCAGGTCGCGGCAGCCGTCGACACCGAGGTACCGACCCACGCCGAGCTCCCGCTCGCCGACTACGACCACATGACGCTGGGCTCCCTGCGCGGCCGGCTGCGCTCGCTGTCGCTCGAGCAGCTCGTGCAGGTGCGGGACTACGAGAAGTCCAAGGCCGACCGGCTGCCCGTCGTGACGATGCTCGACAACCGGATCGCCAAGCTCGCGACCGAGACCGCGGCACTTCCCGCGGCCGCTCCGTCGGACGCGCCCGCGCCTGAGCAGGTCGCCACCGCCAAGGCCCCCAAGAAGCCGGGCAAGGTCACCGCGGCCGCCACCGCCAAGACCTCGGCGCCGCGCACCAAGGTCCGCACGACCTGAGCCACCAGGTGAGTCGCTAGGGTCCGCGGATGGCCCTGGACAACAGCGCTGAGGCACCGCTGCCGGTCCGCGTCGTCGCCAAGTCCATCCACGACTGGGTGGGGCGGCTCGGCCGGGTCTGGGTCGAGGGACAGATCACGCAGCTGAGCCGTCGGCCGGGCACGGTCTTCCTCACGCTGCGCGACCCGGTCGCCGACGTCAGCGTCACCGTCACCTGCAGCCGGGCGGTCTGCGAGCAGGCCCAGCTCTCCGAGGGCGCCCGCGTCGTCGTGCACGCCAAGCCCGACTTCTACCTCTCGCGCGGCACGCTGTCGCTGGTCGCCACCGAGATCCGGCCGGTCGGCGTCGGCGAGCTGCTCGCCCGCCTCGACCGGCTCAAGGGCGTGCTGCGCGCCGAGGGCCTGTTCGAGCCGTCGCGCAAGAAGCCGCTGCCGTTCCTGCCGCGCACCGTCGGCCTCGTCACGGGCCGGGCGTCAGCTGCCGAGCGGGACGTCGTCGAGAACGCCACCCGCCGCTGGCCCGCCGTCGTCTTCGACGTCCGCGAGGTCGCCGTCCAGGGGCACCTCGCCGTCGCGCAGGTCGTCGACGCCCTGCGGTCGCTCGACCGCGCGCCGACCGTCGACGTCATCGTCCTGGCCCGTGGCGGCGGCAGCGTCGAGGACCTGCTCCCCTTCTCCGACGAGCTGCTCTGCCGGGCCGTAGCCGACTGCCGCACCCCTGTCGTCAGCGCCATCGGCCACGAGCCCGACTCGCCGCTGGTCGACCTCGTCGCCGACGTCCGCTGCTCGACACCGACCGACGCCGGCAAGCGGGTCGTGCCCGACGTCGTCGAGGAGCTGTCCCGGGTGGCGCAGCTGCGCGACCGGGCCCGCCGGGTCGCGGTCGGCACGGTCCGCACCGAGCTGGCCCGGCTCGAGCACGTCCGCAGCCGGCCCTGCCTGGCCGACCCGCTCTCGCTCGTCGAGGGCCGGGCATCCGACGTCGACGGCCTGCGCGACCGCACCCGACGCTCCCTCGCCTCGGCCCTCGACCGGGCCGCCGACGACCTGCGCCACACCCGCGCCCGCGTCGTCTCCCTGTCGCCGCAGGCCACCCTCGACCGCGGCTACGCCGTGGTGCAGACCGAGGACGGCTCCGTCGTACGACGGGCAGCTGACGTCTCCTCGGGCACCGCGCTGCGACTGCGCCTGGCCGAGGGCGAGGTCGCCGCTACGGCGCAGTAGACCCGGGCATCCCCGGCGAGGAGCCCGGGGCGGTCCAGGCCATGGAGGCGCCGCCCAGGACGCGGAAGCCGAAGCGCTCGTAGAGCCGCCGCCCGTCCTCCGTCGCGCGCAGGTCCACCCGGGACACGCCCTGCTCGGCGAACCACCCCATCAGCGCGGTGAAGACCAGCTCACCGCAGCCCTGCCGCCGCGCCGTCGGCTCGGTCGACATCGACGCGATGTAGCCCTTCCGCCCGTCGAGCTGACGCGGTGACGGCAGGTGCTCCTCGAGCCAGCCGGCGCCGCAGGACACGACCCGGCCGTCGGACTCGACGACGAAGGCGACGAAGCCCGGGCCGGCCAGCCGTCGCGCGAAGGCCTCTTCCGTCACCCGCCACCAGACGGGGTCGCTGGTGTCCGCACCCATCGCGTCGTGCATGAGCGCCCGCAGCCGGGTGAGGTCGTGCGCGTCGGAGACCGTCGCCCGCCGTAGGGTGCCCACGTGGCCGATCCAACACCGTCCTACGAGCAGGCGCGTGACGAGCTCGCCGACGTCGTACGACGTCTCGAGGCCGGGGGCGCGACGCTCGAGGAGTCGCTGGCGCTCTGGGAGCGCGGCGAGGCGCTGGCGCGCACGTGCCAGGAGTGGCTCGACGGCGCGCGGGCAAGGCTCGACGCGGCGCTAGCCCCGGGTCGTGAGGGTGGTCAGGCTGGCGGCGAGGACGCGTAGCTCGTCGAGCGTCGTCGTCGAGCGGATCCCGCCGACGACCACCGTGAGGGTGCCGGCGGTGCGCACCAGCGACACGACGCCCTCGGTGTTGTCGACCTGCTGCCAGGTCGTGCCGCCCACGTCGACGGTGCCCTTCTCGGTCGTCCGGCCGGCGGCCTCGAGCAGGAAGTCGTCGCGGTCACCGGCGGACGCGAAGTACTCGGCATACTCCTTGCTCGGAGTGTTGTAGCCGACCCGCAGCCGGTCGGGCGAGGAGTCGTACGCCGCGACCGTGGGGCGCCACTCCGCGGGAAGCGTGCCGGGCACGACGGCGTCGGGGACGGCGCGGGTGAACGACAGGATCTCGACCGCCGGGTCGATCACACGGATGACGGCCTTGTCGCTGTCGGGCGGCTGGGCGAGCCAGAAGGCCGCGACGACCAGCACCATGACGATGCCGAGCGAGCGGACCATGTCCGCGGCTGTCTCGCGGCCGCGCTTCTTCGCGGGACTGACCTCGGAGCTCACGCGCCACCACCTATCCGCCCGATGAGGGCCAGCACGTCGCCGGCAAGGCGCTCTGCCGACTGCTCGTCCTCGCAGACCGCGACCTCGTGGCCGGCCTCGCTGACGACGGTCGTGAGGACGAGGACGAGCGCGTCGCCCCACGGCTCGGCGCTGTCGTCGGGGCCGGTGCGCAGCAGGGTCGCGTTGCGGCGGGTCCACTCGCGGTAGCGGCGGCGGGCGACCAGCTCGAAGCCGGGAGGGCCGCCGCCGGCGAGGAAGATGCGCGACAGGTCGCGCTCCTGCCAGCAGCCGGCGAGGTAGGCGCGCGAGCCGGCGACGAAGAGGCTGACGGGGTCGCTCTCGGTGGCGCGGGCCGCGCGGACGGCGGCCGCGGCGCGCTCCTCCTGCCGCTGCTGGTGCTCCTCGAACAGCGCGAGGTAGAGGTCGGCCTTGCCGCCGAAGTGGTGGTAGAGGCTGCCGACGCTGGCGCCCGCCTTCGCGACGACGTCGGCGATGGAGGCCTCGGCGAAGCCCGACGCGGTGAAGACCTCACGGGCGGCGGCGAGCAGCGACGTGCGGGTCGACGCCGCGCGGGTCGTCATCGCGGTCACGACACGGCCTCTGCCGAGAGGTCGGTGAAGGGGATCCGCCGGCGCTGCACCACGTCACCGATGGTGGACCACTCCTGCGCGCCCAGGCGCGCCAGGGGGCGCAGGAGCTCGATCTCGGGGCGCCCGTCGCGCAGCACCTCCTCGTCGACGCTGACCCAGACCACCTCACCGAAGACCACCGTCGAGCCGCCCCCGAAGTCGCGCTCCCCGACGACGCGGCACTCGATCGCCACCGGCGACGCCGCGACGCGGGGCGGGGCCACGACGACCGACGCCTCGCGGGTGAGGCCGGCAGCGTCGTACTCGCTCGTGCCTGCGGGGTAGTCGGTGGCGGTGGCGTTGATCTGCTCGAGCAGCGGCTCGGGGCAGAAGCTGACGGTGAACTCACCGGTCGCGCGGGCGTTGCGCAGGGTGTCCTTGGTGCCGACCGAGGTGAACTGCACGACGGGCGGCTGGACCGAGGAGATCGTGAAGAACGAGTGCGGCGCGAGGTTGTCGACCCCGTCGGCGGACCGGGTGGTGACCCAGGCGATCGGGCGGGGGACGACGACGCTGTTGAGGAGCCCGTAGATGTCGGGTCCGAGCGCGGCGGGGTCGTAGTCGCGGCGGGTCACGCGACCAGCCTCTCACCCGGCGACTGGTCGGCCACCGGTGCCGCAGGTTCGGGGGCGCGTCCCCAGATCGTCCGCATCTGCGGAGAACTACCGCGCTAATCTCCGTAGGTGCCCACCTACCGCCTGGCCGCCGCGGCTGCATTGCTGGGTGTGAGTGACGACACGGTCCGGCGGTGGGCCGACACCGGCCGACTGCCCGTCACGACCGACGCCGGCGGGCGGCGCGTGGTCGAGGGGACGGCGCTGGCCGCCTTCGCGGTGGCCCAGGCGGGCGAGCCGGAGGGGTCGCGGCACAGCTCGGCGCGCAACCGCTTCGAGGGGATCGTCACCCGGGTCGTGCGCGGTGACGTCGTGTCGCAGGTCGAGGTGCAGTCCGGGCCGCACCGGCTCGTCTCGATCGTCAGCACCGAGGCCGTCGACGCCCTCGGGCTCGAGCCCGGCGCACCGGCGGTCGCGTCGGTCAAGTCCACCAACGTCGTCGTGGAGCTGCCGTGAGGACGGCGGTCCTGGCGCTCGCCGGCGTGCTGCTGACCGGATGCGGCGGCGCGGCCGACGACCGGGAGCCACTGGTCGTCCTGGCAGCCGCGTCCCTCACGGCCACCTTCACCGAGCTCGAGGCGGTCTACGAGCGCGAGCACTCCGACGTCGACGTGCAGGTGTCCTTCGCGGGGTCGCAGGTGCTCGTCTCGCAGGTCCGCGAGGGTGCCCCCGCCGATGTGGTCGTGACCGCCGACGAGCCGAGCCTGCAGTCGGTCGCCGGGCTCGTCGGCCCACCTGTGGTCGTCGCGCGCAACCGGCTCGCCCTCGTCACCGCGCCGAGCAACCCGAAGGGCCTCACCACCCTTGCCGACCTGGCCCGACCGGGTACGACGGTGGTGCTCGCCGGCCCCAACGTCCCCGTGGGCAAGGCGGCGCGGGCCGCGCTCGCCGCGGCGGAGGTGGTCGTCCGACCGGTCTCGGAGGAGCCCGACGTGAAGGCGGTCGTGGCCCGCGTGCGCCTCGGCGAGGCCGATGCCGGCATCGCCTACGTCACCGACCTGCGCACGCCCGAGATCGCGGGCACGCCCCTGCCGGGCACCAGCAACGCCTACCCGGCCGCAGCGGTCCTCGGCGCCACGCACCAGGAGGAGGGCGAGCGCTTCGTGGCGTTCCTGGTGTCTGCCCCGGCGCAGGCCGTGCTCGCGGCTGCCGGCTTCCTACCGCCACCGTGAGGCGGGCGCCCGCGGCACTGCTCGTCCCGTCCCTCGCCGCCCTCGCCCTGCTGGTGCTGCCGCTCGTCGGCCTGCTCGCGCGCACCCCGTGGACGCGACTGCCCGAGCTGCTCGGCCAGGACCGCGTCCAGCAGGCGCTGCTGCTGTCGCTGCGCTGCTCGCTCGGCGCGCTGCTGCTCGCCGTCGTGCTCGGCGTCCCGCTCGCCTGGCTGCTGGCCCGCGGCGGCCTGCCCGGCACCCGCCTGCTGCGCGCCCTCGTGCTCGTCCCGCTGGTGCTCCCCCCGGTCGTCGGCGGGGTCGCCCTGCTGCTCGCCTTCGGGCGCAACGGGCTGGTCGGCCCGCTGCTCGTCAGCACGGGGACGACACCGGCCTTCACGTCGTACGGCGTGGTGCTGGCCGAGGCCTTCGTCGCCCTGCCCTTCCTCGTCCTCGTCCTGGAGGGCGCGATCGCCGGGCTCGACCCCGCACACGAGGAGGCAGCCGCGATGCTCGGCGCCGGGCGGGTGCGGGTCTTCCTCACCGTGACGCTGCCGCTCGTCGGACCGTCGCTCGCAGCCGGCGCGGCGCTGGCGTGGGCACGCGCGCTCGGGGAGTTCGGCGCGACGATCACCTTCGCCGGGTCGCTGCCCGGCACGACGCAGACCCTTCCGCTCGCCGTCTACGACCTGCTCGTCGACGACCCGGCCGCGGCCTACGCCGTGAGCAGCCTGCTGCTCGCCGTCTCCCTCGGGCTCGTCGTCGCACTGCGCACCAGGCTGCCCCGATGAGGGCGACGGTCGAGGTCCGGGCGGGGGCGTTCACGGTGCGCGCATCGGTGGCCGCCGAGCCCGGGGAGGTGGTCGCGCTGGTCGGCCCGAACGGTGCCGGCAAGACGACCCTGCTGCGCGGCCTCGCCGGCCTCGCGCCCGCGACCGGACCGGTGCTGCTCGACGGAGTCGACGTCGCGGGCCTGCCCCCGGAGCGGCGCGGCATCGGCTGGGTCGCGCAGGGCGGCCTGCTCTTCCCGCACCTGTCCGCGCGCGACAACGTCGCCTACGGGCTGCGCGGTCGCGACCGGCGCGGTCGGGCGCTGCGCGCGCTCGAGGGGCTCGGGATCGCCGACCTCGCGGACCGGCGGCCGGCGCAGCTGTCGGGCGGCCAGGCCGCCCGGGTCGCGCTGGCCCGCGCGCTCGTCACCGCCCCCCGGCTGGTCCTGCTCGACGAGCCGCTGGCCGCGCTGGACGCGACGACCCGAGCAGACGTACGCCGGGTGCTGCGCGCCGCCCTGTCCGGCGGGCCCGCCCCTGCGCTGGTCGTCACCCACGACCCGGTCGACGCGCTCGCCCTCGCTGACCGGGTGGTCGTGCTGGAGGACGGCGCGGTCGTGCAGGACGACGCGGTGGCCGAGGTCGCCCGGCGGCCGAGGACCGCGTGGGTGGCGGGGCTGATGGGGCTCAACGCGTGGCGGGGCGTGTCCGACGGGGTGGGGGTCGCGGTGGGCCCGGGGGTCGTCGTGGGCGAGCCGGTGCTGCCGGCGGGGACGCCGGCGCTCGTGCTCGTCGCGCCATCGGCGGTGTCGCTGCACCGCACCGAGCCGGAGGGCTCGGCCCGCAACCGGCTGCGCGGTCCGGTGACCGACGTGACGTCCCTGGGCGGCAGGGTCCGGGTCACCCTCGACTCGTCCCCGCCGGTTGTGGCCGAGGTGACCCCGGTCGCGGCCGCCACCCTGGGCCTCGGGGACGGCGGCGAGCTGTGGGCGTCGTTCAAGGCGGTGGAGGTGCAGGTGGTCGCGGACGGGGCGGGTGTAGGTGGGGCCTTCGCTGGCTAGGCTCGGGTCATGACCTCCCCCGACGTCCCCTCGGAGCTCTCCGTCCGGGCAGAGGCGCCCGACCGCAACCTCGCCCTCGAGCTCGTCCGCGTGACCGAGGCGGCCGCGATGGCCGCCGGGCGCTGGGTCGGGCGCGGTGACAAGAACGGCGGCGACGGCGCGGCCGTCGACGCGATGCGCCAGCTCATCGGCACCGTCTCGATGAAGGGCGTCGTCGTCATCGGCGAGGGCGAGAAGGACGAGGCGCCGATGCTGTTCAACGGCGAGGAGGTCGGCAACGGCGACGGACCCGAGTGCGACGTCGCGGTCGACCCCATCGACGGCACCACCCTGATGAGCAAGGGCATGCCCAACGCGCTGGCCGTGCTCGCCGTCGCGGAGCGCGGCACGATGTACGACCCGTCGGCCGTGTTCTACATGGAGAAGCTCGTCACCGGCCCGGACGCCGCAGGGGCGGTCGACATCACCGCGCCGGTCGCCTACAACGTGCAGGCCGTCGCGAAGGCCAAGGGCCTGTCGGTCGAGGACGTCACCGTCTGCATCCTCGACCGACCCCGCCACGAGGACCTCGTCCACGAGGTGCGCGCCGCGGGCGCGCGCATCAAGTTCATCTCCGACGGCGACGTCGCGGGCGCGGTGATGGCCACCACCGAGGGCACGGGCGTGGATCTGCTGCTCGGCATCGGCGGCACCCCGGAGGGCATCATCACGGCCTGCGCCGTGAAGTGCCTCGGTGGCGTCATCCAGGGCAAGCTCTGGCCGCAGAAGAAGTCGGAGTTCGCCGCCGCGGCCGAAGCCGGCCTCGACCTCGACGCGATCCTGTCGACCGACGACCTGGTCCGCAGCGACAACGTCTTCTTCGTGGCGACCGGCATCACCGACGGCGAGCTCGTCGACGGCGTCCGCTACCGCGGCGGCGGTGCGACCACGGAGTCGCTCGTCATGCGCTCACGATCCGGCACGATCCGCCGGGTCCGCTCCGAGCACCGCTTCACCAAGCTGCGGGCCTACTCCGCGATCGACTTCGAGCACGCCCGCTAGCGGTGCGGATCGCCACCTGGAACGTCAACTCCGTCGGCGCCCGGCTCCCCCGGCTGCTGGCCTGGCTGGAGGAGACCGCACCTGACGTGGTCTGCCTGCAGGAGACCAAGACCGCGGACTTCCCCTCCAACGCGGTCGGCGAGCTCGGCTACGCCGTCGCCCACAACGGCGACGGCCGGTGGAACGGCGTGGCGATCCTGTCCCGGGTCGGGTTGGACGACGTGGCCCTGGCCTTCCCCGGGCAGCCCGGCTACGCCAACACCGACGAGGGCGCCCTGCTGCAGCCCGACCCGGTCGTGGAGGCGCGGGCCCTCGGCGCGACGTGCGGCGGGCTGCGGATCTGGTCGCTCTACGTCCCCAACGGCCGCGAGCTCGGTCACCCGCACTACGACTACAAGCTGGCCTGGCTCTCCGCGCTGCGGACCGCCCTGGCCCCCGAGGTCGCCGCCGGCCCGTTCGTCGTCGCGGGCGACTTCAACATCGCGCCGACCGACGACGACGTGTGGGACCCGTCGCTGTTCACGACCTCCACCCACGTCACCCCGGCGGAGCGGCGGGCGCTCGCGGACCTGCAGTCGATGGGACTGCGCGACGTCGTACCCACCATCTCCAAGGGGCGGGTCTTCACCTACTGGGACTACCGCGCCGGGATGTTCCACAAGGGCAACGGGATGCGCATCGACCTCGTCTACGCCAACGGCGGCGTGACCGTGCAGGACGCCTGGGTCGACCGCGAGGCCCGCAAGGGCACCGGCCCGAGCGACCACGCCCCCGTCGTCGTCGACCTCACCCTCTCACCCTTGCGTCATAGCCCGTGAGCGTGGGCCTCTCCTGAGAGGTGATGACGCAACGGGCGGGGGCTAGGCGCACGACCGTTGCGTCATAGCCCGTGAGCGTGGGCGTCTCCTGAGAGGTGATGACGCAACGGCGACCGGACCCGACGGGTGCCTAGGCTGACGGGACGTCCCGTCGTACCTCGTCTGGAGCCCCGCCGTGCCCGAGTTCACCTACACCGACCTGCTGCCGCTGGGTGCGGACGAGACGCCGTACCGGCTACTGACGAGCGAGGGCGTCTCGGTGGTGCCCGGACCGGACGGGCGCGAGTTCCTGAAGGTCGAGCCCGAGGCGCTCACCCTGCTCGCGCGGACCGCGATGCGCGACATCGCCCACCTGCTGCGACCGGCCCACCTCGCGCAGCTGCGGCGGATCCTCGACGACCCGGAGGCGTCGGCCAACGACCGCTTCGTCGCGCTCGACCTGCTCAAGAACGCCAACATCGCGGCCGGCGGCGTGCTACCGATGTGCCAGGACACCGGCACCGCGATCGTCATGGGCAAGCGCGGCATGTCGGTCCTCACCGACGGCCACGACGAGGAGCACCTGTCGCGCGGGATCTACGACGCCTACACGCAGCTGAACCTGCGGTACTCGCAGCTGGCGCCGCTGACGATGTGGGAGGAGAAGAACACCGGCAACAACCTCCCGGCGCAGATCGAGCTCTACGCGAGCGCGTATGCGTCGTACGACTTCCTGTTCATGGCCAAGGGCGGCGGCTCGGCCAACAAGAGCTACCTCTTCCAGGAGACCAAGGCGGTCCTCAACGAGCGGTCGATGATGGCGTTCCTGGAGGAGAAGATCAGGGCGCTGGGGACGGCCGCGTGCCCGCCGTACCACCTCGCGATCGTGGTCGGCGGGACGAGCGCGGAGCACGCGCTGAAGACCGCGAAGTACGCCTCGGCGCACTACCTCGACGCGCTGCCGACGAGCGGGTCGGCGGCGGGGCATGGCTTCCGCGACCTCGACCTCGAGCTCGCCGTCCATGAGATGACCGCGCGGCTCGGCATCGGCGCGCAGTTCGGCGGGAAGTACTTCTGCCACGACGTGCGGGTCGTGCGGCTGCCGCGGCACGGGGCGTCCTGCCCGGTCGCGATCGCCGTCTCGTGCAGCGCCGACCGGCAGGCCCGCGCCCGCATCGACCGCGACGGCGTGTGGCTGGAGCAGCTCGAGACCGAGCCGGCGCACTACCTGCCGGAGGTGACCGACGAGCACCTCGACGACGACGTGGTGCGCATCGACCTTCGGCAGCCGATGAACGAGATCCGGGCCACGCTCTCGCAGCTGCCCGTCAAGACGCGGCTGTCACTGTCCGGCCCGCTCGTCGTCGCGCGCGACATCGCCCACGCCAAGATCGCCACGCTGCTCGACGAGGGCCAGCCGATGCCGGACTACCTGAAGGACATGGCCGTCTACTACGCCGGGCCGGCGAAGACGCCCGAGGGGATGGCGTCCGGGTCCTTCGGGCCGACGACGGCGGGGCGGATGGACTCCTACGTCGACCGCTTCCAGGCGGCCGGCGGCTCCCTGGTGATGCTCGCGAAGGGCAACCGGTCGACGCAGGTCACCGACGCGTGCGCGAAGCACGGCGGCTTCTACCTCGGGTCGATCGGCGGTCCCGCGGCGCGGCTCGCGCAGGACTGCATCAAGAAGGTCGAGGTGCTGGAGTACCCCGAGCTCGGCATGGAGGCCGTCTGGCGGATCGAGGTCGAGGACTTCCCCGCCTTCGTGGTCGTCGACGACAAGGGCAACGACTTCTTCACCGGGCCGGCCGAGGCCGACGCGGGCCCGACACCGGTGACAATCGCCAGCCGCCGCCCGTCGTAGAGGCCCTTGCGTCCTAGGCCTTGGCGCGTGCGGCTCGCCAGCCGCTCTGACGTCATGCGGCAGCAGGAGCCCAGCCGCGTGAGCGGAACACGGCCTCCACCCCATCGAGCACGCGAGCCTCGTCGAGCCGCCAGGCAAGCAGTGGCACCCGCATCACGACCTTGCCCTCCGCGAGGGTGCCGAGGTCGCGCAAGGTGTCCGACAGCTGCATCCACGGCAGGTCGTGCTGGACTCCGTCGACCTCGAGGGTGAGGCCCCAGACGTCCCAGGCCAGGTCGAGGAAGACCGTGCCGTCGGGGCGGGAGCGCTTGACCTGACGGTCGGGGCGCGGGAGACCTCGTCGAGCGAGCGCGCGGCCGATGTCGAGCTCGCCGACGCTGCGAGCCCCCTCGGCGATGTCGGCCACGGCGCGCCAGAGGGCCGCGCGGAACCGATGTCGGCGTACCCGCTCGAGAGCTTCGGCCAGGTGCGCTGCTGTGCACCGGCCCTGCTGCACCGGCAGCACGAGGAAGAAGACCGCTTGGCGCTCCGTGACTGCCCACAGCGCCGCGAAGACCGCCGACACGGCGGGAGTGGTGCGCCTCAACCCGGTCGTGACGAGGTCCTGCTCGCGCAGCCGCCTCGTCTCGTGACGCACCACCCCCGGCAGCCGGCGACGCTCCGCGCCGTGGGGGACCGCGATGTGGATCGCGTCGTCGGTCAGGGCGTCGATGCCTTCGTGCTGGAGCGCGCTGACCCCCGACAAGGCGGCCCGCGGGCCTGACTCCAGGACGGCCACCCAGCGACGAGCCCCGACATCGAGCGGTCCGTTGTGCAGCGCCAGGGTCGATCGCCCGGTCCGCTGCCATCGCCCCGCCCTCAGCTCACGACGCACCACCCAGCGGGCCACGCCCGCGGCGTAGAGCTGCCGGCGATGCGCGATGAGGGCCTGGTCCTGCGCGATCCGGCGAGCGCGTCGCAGCGAGGACTCGAGGAGGAGGGACACGGACACGCCGACATAAGACACCCACCGAGCACCCCCTGCAGGCGCCCCTGTGGACGACGTGGCCGGCGCCCCGTCGCAACTGTGGACGACCCGGCCGTGCGCCCCGTGACGTCATAGCAGCTCAGGAGATGCCCCCGCTCAAGGGTTATGACGTAGCGACAGGGGAGGGGCAAGGAAGGGGTGGGAGGGGTGGGGGAGGATCAGGACCATGACGCAGATGCGCACGGAGCACGACACGATGGGTGAGGTGCAGGTCCCGGCGGACGCCCTGTGGGGGGCCTCCACACAGCGCGCGATCGACAACTTCCCCGTCAGCGGTCTGCGCCTCGAGCGCGCCCACCTCGAGGCACTCGCCCGGGTCAAGGCCGCCGCCGCCCGCACCAACGCCGAGCTGGCCGTCCTCGACGCCGAGACCGCCGCCGCCATCGCGACCGCTGCCGACGAGGTCGCGACCGGCGTCCACGACGCGCACTTCCCGGTCGACGTCTTCCAGACCGGCAGCGGCACCTCGAGCAACATGAACGCCAACGAGGTCATCGCCACCCTCGCCACCCGCGCGCTCGGCCGCCCCGTCCACCCCAACGACCACGTCAACGCGAGCCAGAGCAGCAACGACGTCTTCCCCACGAGCATCCACGTCGCCGCCGCGACCGCCCTCACCCGCGACCTGCTCCCGGCGCTCGCCCACCTCGAGGCCTCCCTGACCCGCAAGGCCGCGGAGCTCGCCGACGTCGTCAAGGCCGGCCGCACCCACCTCATGGACGCCACCCCGGTGACCCTGGGCCAGGAGATGAGCGGCTACGCCGCACAGATGAGGTACGCCGGGGAGCGCCTGTCCGGCGTACTCCCCCGGTTGTGCGAGCTGCCGCTCGGTGGGACGGCGGTCGGGACGGGGATCAACACCCCGCCCGGCTTCGCCGCCGGCGCGATCGCGGAGCTGGCGCGCGCGACCGGACTGCCGCTGACCGAGGCGCGCGACCACTTCGAGGCGCAGGGGGCGCGCGACGCGCTCGTCGAGACGATGGGCCAGCTCAAGGTGCTCGCGGTGAGCCTCACCAAGGTCTGCAACGACCTGCGCTGGATGGGCTCGGGGCCGCGGGCCGGGCTCGGCGAGGTGCACCTGCCGGACCTGCAGCCGGGCAGCAGCATCATGCCGGGCAAGGTCAACCCGGTCGTGCCCGAGGCCGTGCTCATGGTCTGCATGCAGGTCGTCGGCCACGACGCGACGGTGACGGCGGCGGGCGCCAGCGGGGCCTTCGAGCTCAACGTCGCGATGCCGGTGATGGCCCGCTGCCTGCTCGAGAGCCTGCGCCTGCTGAGCACCTCCACCCGACTGCTCGCCGACCGCTGCGTCGACGGGATCGTGGCCGACGTGGACCGCTGCTACGAGCTGGCCGCGGGCAGCCCGAGCATCGTGACGCCGCTGAACCGCTGGCTCGGGTACGAGGAGGCGGCGAAAGTCGCCAAGCAGGCCCTGGCCGAGCGGCGGACGATCCGCGAGACGGTGATCGCGCGTGGGCATGTGCCCGCGACCCTCACCGAGGCCGAGCTCGACGACGCCCTCGACCTGCTGCGCATGACCGGCCGGGCCTGACCCCCTCCCGACCGAGGGGTGCGTACGCCGGAAGGCCCGCTCCTTCCACCCAGCAGGAAGGAGCGGGCCCCCGGGGCTCGCGGGCGACCTCTCGGCCGCGCCTCACCCTGCAGAACGTGGTTCGTCCCCGATCCTCGCGCACCTCCTCAAGAGGAACCAAGGATTGTCAGATGCAGCGCCCCGCCTGCGCTGAGCAGGCGGGACCGCGCCGGGACCGGCTTACGCCCTATCTCTCCAGCAGGTCGGTGACCAGCGCCGCGATCGCGGAGCGCTCGGACCGGGTCAGCGTGACGTGGGCGAACAGCGGGTGCCCCTTGAGCGACTCGATGACCGCGGCCACGCCGTCGTGGCGGCCGACCCGCAGGTTGTCGCGCTGCGCGACGTCGTGGGTGAGCACGACCCGCGAGCCCTGGCCGAGCCGCGACAGGACGGTGAGCAGGACACCACGCTCGAGCGACTGCGCCTCGTCGACGATGACGAACGCGTCGTGCAGCGAGCGGCCGCGGATGTGGGTGAGCGGCAGGACCTCGAGCAGGCCGCGGGCGAGGACCTCTTCGACGACCTCGGGGGCGACGAGCGCGCCGAGGGTGTCGAAGACCGCCTGAGCCCAGGGGCCCATCTTCTCGGCGGAGTCGCCGGGGAGGTAGCCGAGCTCCTGGCCGCCGACGGCGTAGAGCGGCCGGAAGACGACGACCTTCTTGTGGGCGCGGCGCTCGAGCACCGACTCGAGGCCGGCGCACAGCGCGAGCGCCGACTTGCCGGTGCCGGCCCGGCCGCCGAGGGAGACGATGCCGACCTCGGGGTCGAGGAGCAGCTCGATCGCGATCCGCTGCTCGGCGGAGCGGCCGTGGACCCCGAACGCGTCGCGGTCGCCGCGGACCAGCCGGACGCTCTTGTCCGGGGCGACCCGGCCGAGGCCGGAGCCGCGCTCGGACAGCAGGACGAGGCCGGTGTGGGTGGGGAGCTCGCGGGCCTCGGCGAGGTCGAGCGAGCCGGTCTCGTAGAGGTGGTCGAGGTCGGCCGCGGCGACGGTCAGCTCCGTCATGCCGGTCCAGCCGGTGTCGACGGCGAGCTCCGCGCGGTACTCCTGCGCGACCAGCCCGATCGAGGCGGCCTTGACCCGCAGCGGCAGGTCCTTGGAGACGAGGACGACGTCGGCGCCCTCGGCGGCGAGGTTGGCGGCGACGGCGAGGATGCGGGTGTCGTTCTCGGCGACCCGGAAGCCGGCGGGCAGCACCGAGCTGTCAGTGTGGTTGAGCTCGACGCGCAGGGTGCCGTCACCGTTGGGCAGCGGCTGGTCGAGCCGGCCGTGCTCGATGCGCAGGTCGTCGAGCAGCCGCAGCGCCTGCCGGGCGAACCACCCGAGCTCCGGGTGGTCACGCTTGCCCTCGAGCTCGGTGATGACCACCAGGGGCAGCACCACCTCGTGCTCGGCGAAGCGGCCGATCGCCTGGGGGTCCGACAGCAGGACCGAGGTGTCGAGGACGTAGGTCGTGCGGTCGGCCGTCGTACCGGTCGTGGCGGTCTTCGAAGCGCGTGCGGTCACGTCACAGCCCCCAGCGGAGTGTCGACCGGGACCGGGCCACAGGGCCGGGTCGCGGCCCCTTCCGTGCGACTGCTCGCAACCGGGCCTCCCGAGCGGCCGGCGGAGTGCCTGCCGCTGACCTCGACGGTAGGCGCGCCCGACCGCGGGGGTGGGACCGACACGCGGGCATGACGGGTGACCGGCGTGAACATCGCGTGACGTCCGCTCGACCGGACCCGTCCACGCCAGGCCCGAGCGGACGTAAGAGCAGGGAGGGGTACGCCGGGAGCGGTTTCGTCGGCGTTGCGGGTCAGGTGCCGAAGCGGCGCTGGCGAGCGGCATAGGCGCGCAGGGCCCGCAGGAAGTCGACGTGGCGGAAGTCCGGCCAGTAGGCGTCGCAGAAGTAGAACTCCGAGTGCGCGCTCTGCCAGAGCAAAAAGCCCGACAGCCGCTGCTCGCCGCTGGTGCGGATGACGAGGTCGGGGTCGGGTTGGCCGCGGGTGTACAGGTGCTCGGCGATGTGCTCGACGTCGAGGACGTCGGCGACCTGTTCGAGGGTGGACCCGGCCGCGGCGTGGGCCTGCAGCATCGCGCGGACCGCGTCGGCGATCTCGCGGCGCCCGCCGTAGCCGATCGCGACGTTGACCTCGACGCCCGGTCGACCGGCCGTCCCGGCCGCCGACTCCTTGAGCCGCGCCGCGGTCTCGTCGGGCAGCAGGTCGAGGGCACCGACGACGTTGAGGGTCCAGCGGTTCTCGGGGCGGGCGAGGTCGCTGACGACGCCCTCGATGATGCGCAGCAGCTGGGCGAGCTCGCCCTCGGGGCGGTTGAGGTTGTCGGTCGACAGCAGCCACAGCGTGACCAGCTCGACGCCCGCCTCGTCACACCAGCCGAGCAGATCGGCGATCTTGTCCGCGCCGGCCTGGTGACCGGCCTTGGCGGTCGTGCCGACGGACTTCGCCCACCGCCGGTTGCCGTCGAGGATGACGCCGACGTGGCGCGGGACGGGGGCGCCCTGACGGGTCAGGGTGTCGGCGAGCCGTCGCTCGTAGACGCCGTAGACCACGTCGCGCAGACCCACGTCGCCTCCTCTCGCCGGACCGGCCCCGACAGTACCGACCAGGGACCCCTCCCCACGTGCCGCTCATGTGCGGGTGCTGTGTCAGCCCACGGGCCGGCGCAGCACCGAGGCGTCGTCGCTGGGGTCGTAGCACGCCCCGACGTCGGCGAACTCCTGCATGAGCTGCTCGAGGAACGCGAGCAGCTCGGGTACGCCCACAGCCGCGCGGACCCCGGTGCCACCGGTGCCCCACGCCTCGACGACCGCGCAGTGCTGCAGGTCCCAGGTGCCCGGGTCGCTGCCGAACCCACCCGACCAGTGCCGCACGACCTCGAGGCGCACCCGCAGCTCGCCGACGGCGGTGAGGTCGTCGGGGTCGCGCGAGCGGAAGGCGAACAGCTCGCGGTCGCGCGGCAGGTAGCGCGACAGCGACGCCCAGGTCGCGTCCGGGTCGACGGCGACATCGCGCGCCCACGCCCGCACCCCCGCCTCGACACTGCTGTCGGGGAAGCCTCCGACCGCGCGCCGCAGTCGCGCGGCACTCGCGGCGAGGAAGTAGCCGCAGCGCTCGCCGACCTCGCCGAAGGGCATGCCGTCGCGGGTGAGCCGCAGCGTCACCTCGTAGGGCACCCCGTCGCGGTCGCGCACCGGCACCGGGTGCACACCGAGCACCGAGTCGTCGGCGCACCGCAGCTCGGCCATGTCGTGATCATGCTGTGCTGCAACGGCTCGATCAACTCCTGCCGCAGGGATACCCTTCGCGACGTGCCCCGTCGTCGCGCAGGTGTGCTGCTCCCGCTGGAGCTCGACGTCCTCGACGCGCTGTGCGGCACCCCCGACCTGCACGGCTTCGCGCTCGCGCAGGAGCTCGCCGCTCACGGTGGCCGCACCCTGCTCGGTCACGGCACGCTCTACAAGGCGCTCGACCGGTTGGAGCGCGGCGACCTGGTGACGAGCGCCTGGGAGCAGGGCGATGCCGCGACCCTCGGCCGGCCGCTGCGACGGCTCTACCAGGTGAGCGCCGCGGGTCGGACCGCCCTCGCCGCTGCCCGCGCGGAGGCGCCAGCGACCGCACCCGCACGACAGCTGGCGACGTCGTGACGCTGAGCGAGGCCTGGTGCCGCACCTACACGTCACTCGTGCCCGAGCAGGAGGCCGGGCGACGGCAGGCCGAGGTCGCGAGCCACGTCCACGAGGCGCGGGCCCACGGCGTCTCCGTGCTACGGCTCACCGCCGAGACCGTCGTCGGCGCCGTGGCCGACCTGGTCTGGAGCGACCGCGCGCGGCGACGCGCCGGCGGGGCGCCGCTGCTCGTCGCACCACTGCTCGACGCGTCGGTCGGCGCCATCGTCGCGGGGGCGATCGTGGTGTTGGCCCTGGGCCTGTCGATGCTGCCGGGCGAGCCCTTCGGCCCGCACGACCCGACCGCGTGGATGGCGCTGGGCATCGCCCTGTCGGGCCACGTCGTCGCGCTCGTGCGCCGCGTCCGGGGCAGCCGCTCCCGACGAGGTCGTTGACAACCTGACCCTATCTTCCTATAACGGTGGGACACACCACCACCTGGGGGAGACATGCCAGCACCGAAGAAGACCTACGCCGTTCTCGGCACCCTGCTCGTCGCGTTCTGGTTCCTGGCTGGCATCGGCCAGGGCGAGAACGACAGCTCCACCGCGTCCGACGTGGGCTCCGCGTTCTGGCTGTGCTTCGGCCTGACGATCCTCGCCACCGTCGGCTTCAGCCTCGCCCTCGGCGTGCGCGCCCTGATCCGCAACCGCCGCACCGCCTGACAGGACAGCGAAGAGCCCGTCACCCCAGCGCGGGGTGACGGGCTCCTTTCGTCGTACGAGGGAGGTCCTACTTCTCGAGGCGCTCCACGAGGGCGGCGTGCTGCTCCACGAGCGCCTTCGGCATGTGGTCGCCGAACTGCTCGAAGTACTCCGGCAGCATGCCGGCCTCCTGCTTCCAGATCTCGGTGTCGACCGAGAGCAGGATGTCGAGGTCGCGGTCGTCGATCTCGAGGCCGTCGAGGTCGAGCTCGGCCTTGGCCGGGACGGTGCCGATCGCGGTCGCAACACCCTCGACGCGACCCTCGAGGCGGTCGACGATCCAGGACAGGACGCGGGAGTTCTCGCCGAAGCCGGGCCACAGCCACTTGCCGTCGGCGTCCTTGCGGAACCAGTTGACGGCGTAGATCTTGGGGAGCTTGTCGGCGTCGGTCGCCTGGCCGATCTCGAGCCAGTGTCCGGCGTAGTCGGCCATGTTGTAACCGCAGAACGGCAGCATCGCGAACGGGTCGCGACGCAGCTGGCCGATGGCGCCGGCGGCCGCGGCGGTGGTCTCGGAGGAGACCGTCATGCCCATGAAGACGCCGTGCTCCCAGTCGAAGGACTCGGTCACGAGCGGCACCGCGGTGGCGCGGCGGCCACCGAACAGGATCGCCGAGATCGGGACGCCCTTGGGGTCCTCCCACTCCGGGGCGATGGTCGGGCACTGACCGGCCGGGGTGGTGAAGCGGGCGTTGGGGTGGGCGGCCGGCGTCTCCGACGTCGGCGTCCAGTCGTTGCCCTTCCAGTCGGTGAGGTGCGCGGGCGCCTCCTCGGTGAGGCCCTCCCACCACACGTCGCCGTCGTCGGTGAGCGCGACGTTTGTGAAGATGGAATTGCCGTAGAAGGTCCGCACCGCGTTGGCGTTGGTGTCCTCGCCGGTGCCGGGCGCGACGCCGAAGAAGCCGGCCTCGGGGTTGATCGCGTAGAGGCGGCCGTCCTCGCCGAAGCGCATCCAGCAGATGTCGTCGCCGACGGTCTCGACGGTCCAGCCGGGGATGGTCGGCTGGAGCATCGCGAGGTTGGTCTTGCCACAAGCGCTCGGGAAGGCCGCGGTGATGTACTTGACGTCACCCTGCGGGGACGTGAGCTTGAGGATGAGCATGTGCTCGGCCATCCAGCCCTCGTCGCGGGCCATGACCGACGCGATGCGCAGCGCGAAGCACTTCTTGCCGAGCAGCGCGTTGCCGCCGTAGCCGGAGCCGTGGCTCCAGATCTCGCGGGTCTCGGGGTAGTGGACGATGTACTTGGTGTCGCTGCACGGCCACGGGACGTCGGTCTCGCCGGCGGCCAGTGGGGCGCCCACGGTGTGGACGGCCGGCACGAAGAAGCCCTCGTCACCGATCTCGTCGAGGGCGGCCTGGCCCATGCGGGTCATGATCTTCATGGAGACCACGACGTAGGGGCTGTCGGTGATCTCGACACCGAGCTGGCTGATCTTCGAGCCGAGCGGGCCCATGCAGAACGGGACGACGTACATCGTCCGGCCCGTCATCGAGCCGTCGAACAGCGGGCGGAGCGTCTCGCGCATCTCCGCGGGGGCCATCCAGTTGTTGGTGGGGCCCGCGTCCGCCTCCTTCTCGGAGCAGATGTAGGTGCGGTCCTCGACCCGGGCGACGTCGCTCGGGTCGGACGTCGCGTAGAAGCTGTTGGGGCGCTTGGCCTCGTCGAGCTTGACGAAGGTCCCGTTGTCGACGAGCAGCTGCGTCAGCCGCTGCCACTCCTCCTCGGAGCCGTCGGCCCACTCGACGCGGTCGGGCTTGGTGAGCTCGGCGACCTCCCGCACCCACGCCAGCAGCTTGGCGTTCTTGGTGGGGGCTGTGTCGAGCCCCGGGATCGTGGAAGCGGTGGTCATGGGATCCTCTCCATCGAGGGTGCGAGACGACGTCCGGGCGCGAGCCAGGCGCGATCCGATCAGTGTGCCGTGGACCTACCCGGTCGCGACACCCTCCCACCTTGTGAGATCGCGCACCGTTGCGCAACTCTCGCGAAGCAGGCGCATGATGGTGGTGGGGGCAGGACAGGAGGTACGACGTGGAGCGCACCGTTCCCGAGCGCCCGAGCGACCGTGCCGCCGACCGTCCCTCCCACCGGGCCTCCGACCGGGCCTCCGACCGGGCCCGTGACGTCGCCGAGCGGGCCTCCGAAGCCGCCCACGACGTCGCGGACCGGGCGACCGAGGTCGCCCATGACGTCGCCGAGCGGGCCCACGAGCTCGCCCACGACCTAGCCGTGGCGATCAAGCCGAGGCTGCGCGGGGTCCTGCACGAGGCGGCCTTCGCCATCTCTCTGGTGACCGGCACGGTGCTCATCTGCCTGGCCGACACCGGGCGGGAGCGCGCCGCGGTGAGCGTCTACGCCGCCTCGGTCGCGCTGCTGTTCGGGACGTCGGCGGCGTACCACCGCGGCTCCTGGAGCCCGCGGGCCCACGCCGTCATGGCTCGGCTCGACCACTCGATGATCTTCGTACTGATCGCGGGGACCTACACGCCCTTCGCGGTGCTGCTGCTCGACGGTGCGACCCGCTGGACCGTCCTCGGGGTGGTGTGGGGCGGAGCGCTGACCGGCATCCTGCTGCGCAACGCGCCGCACCGCCCACCGCAGTGGGTCTTCGTGCTGCTCTACCTCGCGCTGGGGTGGGTCGCGCTCGGCTTCCTGCCCGCGATCCTGCGCTCCGGAGGGGTCGCGGTGCTCGTGCTGCTGCTCGCCGGCGGGGCGCTCTACTCCGCGGGCGCGGTCGTCTACGCCACCCGCCGGCCCGACCCGTCACCGCGCTGGTTCGGCTTCCACGAGGTCTTCCACGCGCTGACGCTGGCCGCCTTCGCGACCCACTACGTCGCGGTGTCGTTCGCGACGTACTCGTCCTGATCCTCCCGGCGCCTCCGTAGACCCCCTCCCCTGTGTTGCGTCCTGCAGCGCGAGCGTCGAGGTACAACGCCGGCTGCAGGACGCAACCAGGGGGCGGGACGGGCTACTGCGGAGCGGCGCCGCGGACGCGCTGCACGGAGGTCGTCGCCTCACGCAGCTCCTCGAGCCAGTCCGCGCTGCGCCGGACGACCGGGCGCACGCACCAGGCGAGCGCCTCGGAGCGGCTGCGCCACCCCGCGTCGACGAGCGTGTCGAGCACCTGCCGCTCGGGCTGGCGCAGCCGCGTCATCGCCGGCACCGACAGCGTGAACACCTCGGGGATCACCACACCGCGCAGGACGTTGTCCAGGAGAGCCTGGTCAAGCTGTGCGCCGCCGCGCGGCGAGACGACAGGGAACTGCGGGTCCGACCGTGGTTGTCCGTCGTCGTCCGCAATGCGTGCATGGATGAGCACCGCCGCCGACTGCCCCAGCCGGTCCCCGATGCACCGGACAGTGCAGTGGAAGACGCGGACCCCTTCGGCTCTGATCCGTACCTGGACCAGGCCTGGGAGGCGGGCGATGGGCAGCCTCAGCCGTCGCCGTCGGAGCGGCCGACCGCGATGCCCTCCTCACCGCCGACCGCCGCCTCCTTCCCGACATCCTTCCGCTGACCTCGACGGAAACCGCGTTGACCGCGAGGTCCAGGTGGGAGCGCTGCGCCGGCTGCGGCCTCGTCGGTGGCGGCCCGGCCCTTCTCCAGGTCGAACGTGGGGAGGCGGCGATCGAGCGTCGGCGGGAGCCACCAGTTCGTCCGGCCGCAGAGCACCATCACGGCGGGGACGAGCATGCACCGCACGACGGTGGCGTCGAGCAGGATCGCGATGGTGAGTCCGAGCCCGAAGATCTTCAGCAGCGGGTCGTCGCTGAGGACGAAGCTGCTGAAGACGGCCATCATGATCAGCGCTGCGGAGGTGATGACCCGCCCGGTCCGCGCCAGTCCGGTGGTGACGGCCTCGCGGTTGTCGTCGCTGTCCAGCCATGCCTCTCGCACAGCGGAGAGCAGGAAGACCTGGTAGTCCATCGACAGGCCGAACAAGATGGCGAACATCATCAGCGGAACGAAGCTGATGATCGGGACGGGCTCCTCGAGCCCGACGAGGTCGAGTCCTACGCCCTTCTGGAAAACGCCGACGACGACGCCGAGCGCGGCGCCGATGGACAGCACGTTCATGACCGCGGCCTGCAGCGGGACCAGCAGAGAGCGGAACACCATGGCCAGCAGGACGCAGGACAGCAGCACGACCGCGCCGATGAACCACGGCAGCCGTTGGGCGACGCGGTCGGCGAGATCGACGAAGATCGCGGTCTGTCCACCGACGTGGACCTCGTCACCGGGCGCCGTGACGGTCGGCAGGACGTCTTCGCGCAGTCGATGGATCAGCGCCTCGGTGCCCGGGTCCTGGGGCGACGTCGTCGGGATGACGACGACGATCGCTGCGCGTCCGTCCGGCCCGACAAGAGGAGCCGCGACGCTGGCCACGCCGGGCAGCGCCGCGACGGCATCCGTGAGCCGGGCCAGACGCGGGTCGCTCCCCCGCGGGTCGGTTGAGGCCGCTGCTGCCTCGCCGTCGGCGGGCTCCGGTCCGGGTCGCGCCGGACTGGCCAGGTCGACCGCCAGGAGCAGAGGTCCGTTCGTCCCTGGGCCCAACCCGGCGGCGAGCAGGTCGTACGCCCGGCGCTCGGTAGTGCTCGTCGAGGCGCTGCCGCTGTCGGGCTGCCCGAGACGCAGGCTCAGCGCAGGCGCGGCGAGCCCGAGCATGATGGTCAAGCTCAGCACGACGGACACCCACGGGTGGCGGCCGACCCGCTGCGACCACCGCTGCCACCCAGCGCCCGTGCTGCGGCCCGTCCATGGGAGCCGCAGCCGGTCGATGCGTGTGCCGACCAGGCCGAGCAGAGCCGGCAGCAGGGTGATCGCCGCCAGGACAGCCAGAGCGACAACAAGGCTGGTGGCGTACCCGACCGCCGCGAGGATAGGGACGCCGGCGATGGCCAGGCCGCAGATGGCGATCATGACCGTGACGCCGGCGAACACGACCGCTGCGCCGGAGGTGGCGGTGGCGCGGGCGACCGCGTCCAGGACCGGCATCCCCGCGGCGAGCTGCGTCCGGTAGCGGGTGACGACGAACAGGGCGTAGTCGATCCCCACGCCGAGCCCGATCATCGTGGCGAGGCTCGGCGCCAGGGACGGGATGCCGAAGGCGGGTCCGAGCGCGCTGAGCGCAGCCAGTCCGATGCCCAGCCCCACGAGCGCCGTCACGAGCGGCAGCGACATCGCCACGGCGGAACCGAACGCGATCAGCAGGATCAGCGCGGCGGCCGTGAGCCCGACGACCTCCGCAGCGCCGGTCTCCGGCTTGCTGGCCGCGACAGCGACCGCTCCGCCGACCTCGGTCCGGATGCCCGCTTCCCGCGCGGCCGCCGCCGCCTCCAGGACCCGCTGGACGTCGTCAGGATCGACGTCGCCGGAGGCCTTGTCGAGAGCGAACGCGATCACCGCCGTCCTGCCGTCAGCGCTGATCCTGCCGCCGGCCCGCTGGTCCTCGGGCAGCGCGACCGAGGTGACGTCGGGCGCATCGTCGAGCCGCTCCGCGACGTCAACGATGGCGGCCCGCGGCCCAGGTGCTCGCAGATCGCCGTCGTCGGCGTGCAGGACCAGCAGACCCTCCACCCCGGCGCGGGCGGGAAAACGCTCGGCGAGCAGGTCGAGCGCCTGCTTGCTGCCCGAGCCCGGGACGGTGAAGTCATCGCTCGTGCTCGAGCCGACGGCCACCGCCAGGCCCACGACCAGCAGCAGCACCTGCACCCACACCAGGACCACCGGCCAGCCGTGCGCGGCGCACCAGCGACCGAGCCGCTCCAGCGGCGTCACCGCTGGTGCTGGAGATCGTCGGCTGCGACCTGCAGAGCGTCCGCCGCGACGCGCTCGAGCGAAGGCAGCGACTGCGCCACCGCAGCGGCATCACGCGCGCGCCTGGTCAGCGAAGCGGGTGACACAGCCGCGGCGCCGAGCTCACTCCACGCCGCGGAGCACCGGTCGTAGGCCTCCGCGGCGACCCGGACGGCGTGACTGCCGGTCCGGCTCGCGACGTCGTGGCAGGCCGCTGCCTGGAGCCGTCGGAAGAGCCCGCCGCCCGTCCCGGCCTTCTCGACGAAGACCGGCAGCGCGCGCAGCGCCGAGGTCAGGGTCTCGTCGTCCCACAGCTCGGACCAGCGGGCGACGTCGTCAGCGAACAGCTGGACGCCGTCGAGGCCGGTGCCCATCACCGAGCCGCCCGGCAGCAGCGTCGGATCGACCAGGTCGGGGCCGCCGCTGCGCAAAGAGAGGGCGGAGGCCGCGAACGCCTCGGCAGCGGTGGCGCCGAGGTCGGGCGGCTCGCTCGGCCACTCGACGACGAACGTCGCGTGGCGGGTGGGCATCGGGAACGCTCTGGAGCTGCGGGCGCGAGCGAGCGCGTCGTACGGCACCTGCTGCACGTCGTCGCGGTCGTTGTCGACGACGTACGCGATCTGCTCGTCGTCGTCGTAGCCGACGACCACGATGTCGTGCCGGCTCATCTGCAGCCGCACACGCAGATAGGGCAGCTCGGCGATGTCGGCCCAGACCATCACCGGCCGACCGGCGTCCAGCTCATCGCGCACCCACTGCCATCCGAGGACCGGGTCGTCCGTACGGCGCAGGTCGACCCTCGCACCCAGGCGCCCAAGCAGGTCGACCTCCAGGTCACCGCCGCGACCGACCAGGTACACGGGCGGGACGAGCCCCGGGACGCGCAGGTAGGAGAAGTCGAGCCCGCCTCCCAGGCCGAACACCAGCCCTTCGGCCGGTGGCCCGCCCCAGCCCAGCCCGGCCCAGTCCATCAGGTCGCGAAGAGCCCCGGAGCCGCAGTGACCGGCGCTGCGGTGCCGGTAGTCCAGCAGCACGTGACTCACGAGGCAGCCCCTCTGGAGAAGTGTCCCAGCTCCACCACGATGAACACCGCCTTCGCCTCGACCACCAACGCTCCGTCCTGGTCCACCCCTCGGCCCGAGACGAACAGCTTGCGACCCTCACGCCGGTCCAGGCCGGCCTCCAGCAGGTACGGCACTCCGAGGAGCACCGGCGCTAGGTACCCGACCTCCAGGTGCCGGGTGACCGCGAGGTCGCCGACGATGTACAGCACGAAGCCGAACAGGTCGTCCAGCACCGTGGCGACCGCGCCACCGTGTGCGATTCCGGGAGCGCCGACGTGTCGGGGGTCGAACACCTGGCGGGTCCGCACCCGGTCTCCGTCCCGCCAGACCTGCATGTGGTGACCGTGCGGGTTGTCCGGTCCGCAGCCCACGCACTGCGGGTGGTGTGCCGGTAGCCGGTCCCCCGGCTCTCCGGACACCGCAGAGGAGGCCGAGAAGCCCTGCGCCCACTGCTGCACGATCGGGTCAGACGCCATCACGACCGACCTCGCGCCGCCACGACGCCGGCCCAGGCGTCCAGCAGCTGCCGCTGTCGTTGCGGACGGACCGGGCTGAGCAGCGAGCCGACGCCTCGACCGAGCAGGAGGTCCAACGTCAACTGCACCAGCACCGGGTCGTCACTGACGTACTCCCGGCAGAGGCGGCGCAGCTCCCTCGTGAGCTGCTGCTCGACGGGCACCAGCGCCTCGTGGAGGGCGCTGTCCACGCGGGCGGCGACGTACAGCTCCAGCGTCGCGGCGTACAGCGGCCCCGACAAAGCCTCGGAGAGCAGGTCGAGCGCCCGGCGCGGGCGGGTGCTGTCGTCGGGCAGGCGGCCGGCCTTGTCCTGCACCCACTCCAGTCGGCGGGCTGCCAGGTGCTCCACCGCCGCGCCCATCAGGCGCTGGCGCGTGCCGTAGTGGTGCAGCTGCGCGCCGCGCGAGACTCCCGCCCGTTCGGCCACCGCAGAGGTCGTCGTGCCGCCGTAGCCCAGCTCGACCAGGCAGGCCACCGTGGCGTCCAGCAGCAGGCGCTGCGTCGTGGCTGAGCGCTCCGCCTGCGTCCGCCGCACCGTCTTCAGAGTCATCCGGTGAACATACAATCACGACGGCATGCATCCTCCGCTTGGCGCGCTATGTTGCCGTGGTCACACCGGCCGACGAGACAGGATTCTGCGCGTGCGCTTCACCGAGGAGCACTCCGCCTTCCGCAAGGTCGTGCGCGACGTGGTGGAGCGCGAGATCACGCCGCACGTCGACGACTGGGAGCGGGACGGCACGTTCCCCGCCCACGACCTGTTTCCCAAGCTGGGTGAGCTGGGACTGCTCGGGCTGGAGTACGACCCGGAGTACGGCGGCCAGGGTGCCGATCACCTCTACACCGTGATCCTGTGCGAGGAGCTCACCCGGGCGGGGGCGGCCGGCATCCCGATGGCCATCGGGGTGCAGACCTGCATGGCCACGCCGTCGCTGCACGAGTTCGGCAGCGACGACCTCAAGCGGCGCTACCTCGCGCCTGCCATCGCCGGCACGCAGGTCTGCTCGATCGCGGTCACCGAGGCCGGTGCCGGCTCCGATGTCGCCTCCATCCGCACCCGCGCGGTCCGGGACGGCGACGAGTGGGTCATCAACGGCAGCAAGCTCTACATCACCAACGGCACGCAGGCCGACTGGCTGTGCCTGCTGGCCCGGACCTCCGACGACGGTGGCTACCGCGGGATGTCGCAGATCGTCGTGGAGACCGCCACGCCCGGGCTCGCCGTCTCCCGCAAGCTGGACAAGCTGGGCAACCGCTCGTCCGACACCGCGGAGCTCTCATTCGTGGATGTCCGGGTGCCGGTGGCGAACACCATCGGCGTCGAGGGACGCGGCTTCCAGCAGCAGATGTCGCAGTTCGTCGTCGAGCGCATGTTCGCCGCATACGGGGTGCCCACGTCGGTCCGGAGGGCGCTGCGCCGGACCAGCGACTACCTCAAGGAGCGGGAGGTGTTCGGCAAGCCGCTGATGAGCAACCAGTACCTCGCCTTCCGCCTGGCCGAGCTCTCCGCGCAGGCCGACCTGCTGCAGGCACAGAACTACGCGTGCGCCGAGGCGTACATGGCCGGTGAGGACACCACCCGGCTGGCGACGGTGGCCAAGCTCGTCTCCGGCCGGCTGATCCGCGAGGTCGCCGACACCTGCCTGCAGTTCCACGGCGGCGTCGGCTACATGGAGGAGACCTGGACGTCGCGGTTCTTCCGCGACAGCCGCCTGCTGTCGATCGGCGGTGGCGCGGATGAGGTGATGCTCCAGGTGCTCGCCAAGCTCGACGGCTTCGACGCGTGACGGCGCCCGCCGAGAAGCGCGCGCTGTTGCACGCGCTGCTGGATGACCTGGCGGCGGAGTCCGCCGACCTCGACGAGCGTGTCGCGGGACTCGACGAGGCTGTCTGGTCGACGCCGACGCAGCGCGGACGTGCCGGCCACCAGCAGCGAGGCGCCGGTCCAGTCGATCGCGTGGTTCTGCCGCTCCAGGCGCAGGTGCAGGGCCGGCTGCACGACCACCATCGCCAGCAGGCCGATCGGCACGCTGATGACGAGCACCAGCGCCAGGAGGCGTTGTCGACCAGGCAGCCGCCGAGCAGCGGCCCGCCGATCGTGGCGACGCCGAAAGCCGATCCGATCAGGCCCTGGTAGCGGCCGCGCTCGCGCGGCGGGACGACATCGCCGATGATCGCCTGCGACAGCGCCATCAACCCGCCGACGCCAAGGCCCTGCAGGGCCCGGAAGGCGACCAGCTCGGTCATGTTCTGACTGAGGCCCGCCAGAGCAGAACCAACGACACACACACTGCTGCCTGCGGGCGCGCGTCGTCTGGACGACGCGCTGTCCGTCGTCGGTCAACGCCAGCAGGTGCGCGCGGCGGTCGGAGTGGTCCGGCCGGCGCTCCACCAGCCCGCGCTGCTCCAGTGCGGCCAGCTGACGGGAGACGGTGCTGCGTTCCAGTCGCACCACCTCGGCCAGCGTGGACAGTCGTTACGGGCCGTCCGCGCGCAGGCTGGAGAGCAGCGCCTACGACGTGCGCTCGTCGGCCGTCGCGGCGTCAGGTCGTTGCATGCTGCACACAAGCTGCTGTCGTCAGGGGATGTTCCGTGACCTGCATCACCCTCGTCGGGCCACGTGGCCGGCAGGAGAACGCTCTCTCACGTGGAAACAACAGGTGAACGTCCCGGCAACAGTCCCCGACTTCCGCAGGAGCCCCCACATGCGCGCCAGCCGCCGCACCATCCTCGGTCTGGTCACGGCGCTCGTGGCCGGCGCGGCCGCCGCGCCCGCTCTCGCCGCTCCGGAACCCACGATCCGCACCCAGGTCGTGCGCTCCTTCGACGGCACGCCGATCAAGAGCACGCTCTTCCTGCCGCCGGGGGCGTCCCGGACGTCGCCGGTCCCGGTGGTGCTGCGCACGCACGGCTGGGGAGGTGCCGGCGAGACCGCCGTGGGCACCGGCACGCTGTCCAAGCTCGTCGCCGCTGGCTACGCGGTGCTCACCTGGGACGCTCGCGGGTTCGGCGAGTCCGGTGGCGAGGTGCACGTCGACAAGCCAGAGTACGAGGGCCGCGACGTGACCGCCCTGCTGGACTGGCTGGCGCGGCGTCCGGAGATCAAGAAGAACGGCCCCGGTGACCCGCTCGCCGGCTTCTCGGGCATCTCCTACGCCGGCGGCATCCAGTTCTCCACCGCCGCGTTCGACGACAGGTTGGACGCGCTGGCTCCGGAGATCGCCTGGAACGACCTGCGCTACTCGCTGTTCAGTCACGGTCCCACGAAGCTGTGGTCGCAGCTGCTGTTCGTCGCCGGAGTCACCTCGGTGACCGGCGGTGTCCCTGGCGGCGCCGCAGGGGTCCAGACCGGCGGCTACTCCAGCGGCCTGGTCACCTCGGAGGTCACCGGGCTGCTGCAGAACGGGTTGACCCCGCAGGCGGACGAGTTCTTCGGCGGCTCCAGCTTCGGGGTCTACGGCAAGGACAACCCGGTGGCCGTGCCGACGCTGGTCATGCAGGGCAGCGTCGACACCCTGTTCAACCTCAACGAGGGCCTGGCCAACTACCGCCAGGTCGCGGCGACCGGCGCCCCGGCGAAGTTCATCGCCTTCTGCGGTGGGCACGTGAGCTGCCCGGCCAGCTACGCCAAGGCCGACGACCGCGCCCACCTGGACCGGGCCATCCTGACCTGGTTCGACCGCTACCTGCGCGGCAACAGCAAGGCCCGCACCGGAGCGGCCGTCGAGTACCGCACGAACCAGGGCGTCTTCCGTTCCCTGAAGCAGTGGCCGACGAGCGGTGGCCTCACCGCGACCGGCCGTGGCGCCGTCACCGCGCTCGGCGTCGTGCCCGGCGCGGTCACCGACCCGGCCGGCCTGCTGGCCTCCCCCGGCCGGGGCCTGGGCGCCCTGACCACCGCGCGGGTCGTCCCGGCCGGGCCGACGACCTTCAGCATCCCGATCACGAAGGCGGGCAAGCAGCCGCTGGAGGTCGTGGGCACCCCGTCGGCCTCTCTCTCGGTCACCGGTATGGGCGGCGCCGACCTGTTCCTGTCGCTGGTGGACAAGGAGTCCGGCGCGGTGCTCAACCTGCAGGACGTCGGGGTGCGGCTAACGGGCCTGTCGGCCGACCCGCAGGAGCTGACCGTCGACCTGCCCGCGGTGGCCTACACCCTGCCGGCCGGCCACACGTTGGAGCTGCAGGTCACCACCGACAGCACGGCGCACCTCACCCAGCGGCTCCCGGGCACTGCGGACGTGGCCGTGAGCCTGCGGGTCCCGACCGTCACCCCCGGCCGGGCGGTCGCGAAATAGGACTCTCCTGACGGAACCGTGGGTCTCTATGTCCGGCCGGGGAGGTCGGGGCGGTGGCCGCCGAGGCTGAGCATGGCGAGGGCGATGAGGGCGTCGGCGGAGTGGAAGCCGAACGCGACGCGGGTCAGGACCCGGATCTTGGTGTTGGTCGATTCGACGAGGGCGTTGGACAGGTCCTCGCGGATCGATGCTTCGATCTGGGGTCGGTGTCTGCGGATCTTGCGGCCGAGCTCGACGAAGGTCGGGATGCGGCAGCGGGCCGCCCAACTCAGCCACGTGTCGAGGGCTTCGATCCCGGCGTCGGGCCCGTCGCTGTGGCCCAGGACGAACACGGTCCGCAGGCCTTCCTTGAGCAGGTAGCCGCGGTGCAGCCGGGGGTCGGTGGTGGCGATCCAGTCGAGCTTGGTCTGCTGCGTCTCGGTGAGGTTCTCCGGGTTCTTCCACAGCGCGTAGCGGGCACCCTTGAGCGCCTTCGCGAGGTCGTGTCCGGGACGGGGTCCGGACGCTTGGGTGCCGTCCTTGCGAGGCCGGCCGGCGCGTCCCTTCGGTTCGGTTCTGGCGATCGCCCGGGCCTCGTTCCAGGCCTGCCGGCGCAGCACGTCCAGAGCCTCGGTCGCCCACGCCACGACATGGAAGGGATCAGCGCAGCGGATCGCCTGCGGTGCACGGACTTTGACTACGTCAGCGATCCACTCCGCTCCGTCGGCGGAGACGTGCGTGAGGAGCTTGCTGCGCTCCTGTCCGAGGTCGTCGAAGAACTTCCTGACCGTGGCCTTGTCGCGGCCGGCTGCGGCCCAGACCAGCCGCTTGCTGTCATGATCAATCACGACGGTGATGTAGCGGTGGCCCTTCTTGTAGCTGATCTCATCGATCCCGATCCGGCGCAACCCCTCGAGCCGGTCCACGCTCGCGTCGATGTCCGCGACAACGCGGGTGATGATCGCCCCGACGGTGCGCCACGCGATCCGCATCAACCGCGTCACGGCCGTCTTGGAGGTCTGCACCGCCAACCACGCGACCTGATCGTCGAAGAAGCGAGTATGACCGGCGTGATGCCGCGCCCACGGCACCGCCGCGACCAGCCCGCCATGGTCGCAGCCCGAGATCCGGGGCGCATCGGCCTCCAGTTCCGCCACGACCGTCCCGAGGTCCAGCGCCCGCCACCGGCGACGGCCCTCGCCTCGGTCATAGGCCGGGCAGCGACGACGGCACTGCGGACAGCGTCGCCGTTCCCGCTCATGCGGCTTCACGTGCGCCGTGATCACACCGGCTTGTTCGTCGTACTCGACCCGCTCGACCGTGGTCTTCTCGACCCCGAGCGGCCGAGCCCATACCGTTGCTGAACGCACGCCGTTCTCCCGCACTGTGGTTCTGGCCTTCGACAGCAAGAACCGTAGGCGGGGAACGGCGTGTCAGCGTCTCCGGCTCAGATCGCGACCCACGGAAGCGTCAGGGGAGCCGAAATCTGGATATTCACTCTTCCCTGATCCCGGAGGACCCTGTGCCCCCTCGCCGCTATCGCTCTCCCCTCGTCCTGGCGGCAGCCGTAGTCGTCGCCGTTCCCGGCGTCGGCTACGTCAACGCCTCTGCCGCCGACCCGAACGATCCCCGCCTGATCGGCCGCCTGTCGACGCTGTTCGACGAGGGGTTCGGCAAGAGCCCGCGCTGCGAGCTGGAGGCCGACGGCAACGTGAGCTGTCGACCGACCGCCGTCAGCACCGCCGTTCTTCCGGACGGCCGGGTCCTGTACTGGAACGGGATCGACAACACCGAGGGCAACGTCGACACCGCCGTGCTGCTCGAGGCCGGGCGCGTGCTGCGGGACTCGCAGGCCCGCTTGCTGGACCTGTCCGGCAAGGCGCCCGAGTTCACCGTGCTGGCGCCCGGCACCAACGGGGCCAACCCGGCGGGGGAGTACGAGGTCCCCCTGCTCGAGAACCCGGGCGGCACGATCGGCACCGGTCGGCCGGGCGACGGCCTCGTCGGCTCGATCGTCGGTCAGGTCCTGCCGACCGACCCGACCGCGCCGACCGCCGACAGCGCCGCGAACGACGACGACATGTTCTGCTCGGACCTGTCGCAGCTGCCGGACGGCACCATCCTCATCGCTGGCGGGACCGACTTCTACGGCACTGGGGCGATCGTGCCGGAGGACGTGGCCGGCGTGGGTGGCCTCGGTGTCGGCGAGCTCGAGGGGCTCCGCACCACCCGCATCTTCGACCCTGAGACCAGCGCCTTCCACACCGTCGACCCGATGAAGTACGGACGCTGGTACCCGACGCTGACGACGCTGCCGGACGGCGACGTCCTCACCGCCTCCGGCGTGACGCGGCTGGTCGCCAACAGCCGCTGCTCCCGGTGCGCCAGGTAGTGCGCCGCAGCGGCGGAAGGCAACTCAGGGCCATGGCCCGGTAGCACGGCGAGCTCGCCGAGCTCCTCCAGCCGACGAAGCGACATCAGGTAATCAGCGAGCACGCCGTCCGGATGCGCAACGACCGTGGTCCCCCGGCCGAGTGAGCATCCTGACGATAGGCGGGACAGGCGCTTGGGCGGGGCGCACCGGGGGTTCTGGTGGTACAGCGCGTTGATCTCCACGAACGGCAGCTGCGCCGGGCCGAGCGTGCCGGCCGGGGCGATCGCCGCGCCGGCCGTCAGTCCTGCGGAGGGATGCGGGGGCTTGTCGGTGGTGGCGGGCCGGTCTTGCGGTCGAGGTTCGCGACGTGCTGCTCGACCCGGGCCATCGTGGCCGACAGCGCAGCGAAGAAGGCGGGCAGGTCCTGCAGGACAGCGGTCGAGTCGTTCAGCCGCTCCAACGCGCCCGGAAGCGGTCCGGCGGTGTCGGCCAGCTGCTGCACCGGCTGCTGGAGCTCCTGCAGCGCCGCGAGATCCGCGCCAAGACTGTCCAGCCGCGCCTGCAGGCCAGCGAGGTCGTCGCCCAAGGCGGCGAGCTGGGCAGCACTGTCGGTCAGCGGGGCGACACCGGTGCGCAGCCGTTCGACGTCGCCGCGCAGCCGCTCGGCGAGCTGGTTGAGCTCGGCGAGCTGCGGGGACAGAGCTGTGAGGTCCTCGGTCACGGCGACCACGGGCGGGACGACACGCTGCACGTTGCCGTCGATGCGCTCCACCTGCTCCAACGTCTGTGGAGCCCGTTCGACCAGTCGCACGGCGTCGGGCAGGGCTGCGCCGGCGCGGGCCAGCTGCGGGACGTAGGGCAGCAGGAGGGCCAGCCCGACGAGCACGAGCAGCAGGACCGCCGCGACCAGGCCGAGCAGCGCGCGCGGGGCCCAGGCCGGCACCGATACGGGCGAGCTAGCAATGTTCGCTTCCCTGTCCTCGTTCATGCGGCGGTGAAGGACATCGCGTCGCTCCAGGCGGACCGGCGGCCGATCATCGCCCGGTACTTCATGATCTTGCCGGGGAGGTTGAGGGCCAGCGCGCCGACGAGGGCGTCGCCGCGTCGGTACAGCGCGACCCACCGCTCGTCGTCAAGGTCGCCGACCACGTGCACCTCGTCCGCGGCGGTGATGCCGACCATCTGGAGCTTGTCGGTGTACCAGTCGGACCAGAAGTACGGCACCGTGCTGTACGGGGTGGCGTTGCCCGGATCGAGCGCGTTGCGGGCGGCGGCGGCGCCCTGCTCGGCGGCCGAGGTCCAGTGCTCCAGCCGCATGACCCGGTCGAACTGCGGGTTGGTCCATCGCGCGACGTCGCCCGCCGCGTAGACACCTTCGGCCGCGCGCAGCGTCGCGTCGCACACGATCCCGTCATCGAGCTCGAGCCCGGAGTCCTGCAGCCACCCGGTCGTCGGGTCCGCGCCGATGCCCACGACGACGAGGTCCGCCGCCAGCACCTGCCCGTCGGTCAGCACCACCCGCTCGACGTGGCCGTCGCCCTCCAACGTGGCGACAGCGACCCCGCAGCGCAGCTCGGTGCCGTGCCGGGCGTGCAGGGCCGCGCAGGCCGGTGCCATGTGCTCGCCGACGGCGCGGACCAGCGGCATCGGGGCGGCTTCCAGGACGGTGACGGGCAGGTCGCGCTTGCGGGCGGCCGAGGCGACCTCGGAGCCGATGAACCCGCCGCCGACCACGACGGTGCGGCAGCCGGAGTCCATCGCGGACCGGATGGCCCGGGCGTCGTCGACGGTGCGCAGCGTGTGCACGCCCGGAAGCTGCTCGCCCGGCAGCTGCCGCGCCTGCGCCCCGGTCGCGATCACGAGCTGGGCGTAGCGCAGCCGCTTCCCGTCGGCGAGGACGACCTCGCGCGCCGAAGTGTCGAGCCCGGTCGCGGCGCTACCGAGGCGCAGCTCGACGTCGAGCTCGCGCAGTTGCTCGTCTGTCCGGTGTTGCGGGACGGGTGGCGGGTCGCCGGGGTCCAGGAAGGCCTTGGACAGCGGCGGCCGGTCGTAGGGCAGGTGCTCCTCGGCTCCGACCAGCACCAGAGGTCCGGTGTAGCCAGACTTGCGCGCCGCCTCGACGGCACGCAGCCCGGCCAGCGACGCACCGACAACGACGAACGCAGGCTGCTCGGTCACCGGGCGGTCAGTCCTCGATGCTCAGGGCGCTGGTCGGGCAGGCCGCAACGGCCTCCTCCATCAGCGCCCGCTGGTCCTCGGACGGGGTCGCGTTCAGCACGTTGAGCGCGCCGTCGTCGCCGACCTCGAAGACCTCCGGGGCGACGGACTCGCACATCCCCAGAGAGGAGCACTTGCTCTCGTCCAGCACGATCTTCATGACGGGTCCTCTCGCAGTCCGGGTTCAGCGGGCGGGTCAGCGGGCCGGGGTGAAGCGCACCGGCAGGTGGTTCACGCCGTGGAAGAAGGTGCTGTAGGTATAGGACGGCTCGCCGGACACCTCGATGTCGGGCAGCCGGGTGAGCAGCTCGCGCCAGATGGCGCGGAGCTGGGTGCGGGCGAGCTGGTTGCCCAGGCAGTGGTGGATGCCGCCGCCGCCGAAGGAGACGTGCGGGTTGGGGCTGCGCGAGAGGTCGAAGCGGTCGGGGGAGTCGAAGACCTCGGTGTCCCAGTTGGCGGAGGCGTAGAACATCACGACCTTGTCGCCCTGACTGATCTGCTGGCCGTTCAGCTCGCAGTCCCGCGCCGCGGTGCGCCGGAACGTCATGATCGGCGTGGCCCAGCGGACCATCTCCTCGACCGCTCCGGGCAGTCGCCCGTCGAGATCCTCCATCAACCACGCCCGCTGGTCCGGGAAGTCGGTCAGGGCCTTCATCGCGTGACTGGTGCTCTGCCGGGTGGTGTCGTTGCCGGCGATCGTCAGCAGCCCGAAGAACGAGACGATCTCGTCGTCGGTGAGCCGCTCGCCGTCCACCTCTGCCTGCACCAGGCTGGTCAGCAGGTCGTTGCCCGGGTGGGCGCGTCGGTGCTCGATGTGCTTGCCGGCCAGCTCGCGCAGGTAGAGCGTCGCCTCGAACAACCGGGTGAGCGGGTCCAGGTCCCCCATGAGCTCTGGGTCGTTCCAGCCACCGGCGTACTGCGACTCGTGCGACATCTTGGCGCGGTCGGCCTCGTCGTCGATGCCCAGCATGTCGCAGATGTTGTGCAGCGGGACCAGCGCGGCGCAGTCGGTCACGAAGTCGGCCTCGCCCTTGGAGGACAGGTCGTCCACGATGCGGCGGGCGTTCGCGGCGATCTGGTCGTTGATGCGGGCGACCTGCTTGGGCGTGAACGCCGAGCTGAGCAGCCGACGGATCTTGGTGTGCCGCGGCGGGTCCATCGCGATGAACCCCTGGCCGGCGTCCAGCAGCTCCTGCGGCATCGACTCCATCACGATGCCCTCGCCGGACAGGAAGTCGTCATGCCGCTTGGTGACCTCCACCAGATCGGCATGCCGGGTGACCGCCCAGAAGCCCCGGTCCTCCGGGTCCTCCATCAGCATGTCCTCGACCGGCGGGTGCCAGCTGACCGGGGCCTCGGCCCGCAGCACGGCGTAGGTCTGCTCCCGCTCGGTCGCGGTCTGGGTCCAGAACGCCTTGGAGGAAATGTCCCGGGCGTCGTACGGACGGCTCGTGCGCGGATGGTCGACGGTGGTCATGACGGCTCCAGAAGGTGGGGCAGGCGGCGGCACATACGTTGACATATATCAGCAGAATGTCAAGACTACGACTTGAAATCACACACTGTCACAAACGGACGTTCTCACAGATTCCGTCAACAGCGTGCCGTCACGACAGCAATCGCCAACGACGCGACAACAGGGCAGACTGACTGGATGACCGTCGAGCCGCTGCGGCTGAGCTTCCGCCGCCAGGTGCGGGAGCAGGCGCTGCACACCGCTCACGCACTCACCGTCGACAAGGGGTGGTCGCAGGTCCGGATGAGCGAGGTCGCCGCCCAGACCGGGGTGTCCCGGCCGACGCTGTACAAGGAGTTCGGCGACAAGCAGGGCCTCGGCGAAGCGCTCATCCTCCGCGAGACCGAGCGCTTCCTGACCGGCATCGCACAGGCGCTCGAGCAGCACCCGACGGACATCGCCGCCGGGGTCCTCGCCGCGGTGGAGTACATGCTGGCCGAGGCGGATGCCAGCCCGTTGCTGCGCGGGATCCTGACGTCCGCCCGAGCTGGCGACAACGATGCCTTGCCTCTGCTGACCACGCGCTCCGCGCCGATCCTGTCGGCCGCGACCGACACCCTCCTGGTGTGGTTTCGCGGCCACGTCCCTGAACTGGACGCAGAAGACCTCGCCGACAGCGCCGACGCCCTCGCCCGGCTCGCGGTCAGCCACCTCGTCCTTCCGGCGGAAGACCGCGCCGGGACCGCCCGCCGGCTCACACGAGTTGCTCTGCGCTGCCTGCGCCTCGACCCGCCCTGACCTGCGGGAGAGGCGCAAGCGGCGCGAGGCGGTCCTGCGTCTCACCCGGAGACGGGCAGCCGGGAGTAGCCGCGGATTGCTTCCTCTCCCCGCCTGACCCACACTCGGCTTGGACTTGCAGTCTGAACCAGAAGTCGGAGGGTGCCACGTGCGCACGGTCCCCACCCAGATGGAAGCCCGCCTTGTGCCGAGCCCTGGTCGGCGACCTCGGCGGGGTCGGGCGGATCCCGGAGATCGCGACAGCTCGCTCGCACCCAACGGCGATCCGCCTACCGCGGCTGCGGCGCTGTTCGGAGCCGTGACGATCAGCGGCCTGTCACGGTGAGCTCGTCCGGAGCAGGACCTCGTGCGGAAGGCGGAGGTTCGCTCGTCGGGGCTGTGCAACGCCAGGCGTGGGCAGCCGGTCGGCTGCCCCCGCTCGAGCAGGTGCGTCCAGACCTGTGGAGCATCCCGGTGCCGCTACCGAACAACCCGCTGCGGTACGTCCTGGTGTACGCCCTCGCTCACGACGACGGGCTGGCGCTCATCGATGCCGGCTGGGACACCGACACGGCCTGGGGCGCGCTGCTCGACGGGATCCGCACGACAGGTCACCAGATCAGCGACGTCACAGCCGTCGTCGCCACCCACGTGCATCCGGACCACTACGGCTTGGCGCACCGCGTTCGGAAGGCCTCCGGCGCCTGGGTCGCCCTGCACCCGGCCGACGCCGAACTGCTCGACGCCGACGCCGACGTCGGCCTGCCGGCACTGGTGGGCGCCGCTCGCGAGCTGTTCGCCAGCGCTGGCGCCCCAGACCTGGAGGTCTCACCTGCGCTCATCGCCAACGCACAGGACTACCTGACACCTGCCGAACCGCCCGATCGATTGCTGAGCGACGGCCAGCAGCTGACGTTCGGGGGGCGCAGCCTGACCGTCATCCACACTCCCGGACACACACCTGGGCACGTGTGCCTGCACGACCGTACGGACGAGCTGCTCTTCACCGGCGACCACGTCCTGCCGCGCATCACCAGCACGGTCGGATTGCACGGCAGCCCCGACCACGACGCGCTCGGGGAGTTCCTGGCCTCGCTCGCCCGCATCGCTGCGCTGGCCGAGAACGTCCGCGAAGTGCTCCCCGCCCACGAGCACCGGTTCACCGGCCTCGACCTCCGAGTGGCGGACCTCCTCGCGCACCATGAGGAACGCCTGACAGCCACCCACCGAGCCGTGGCCACCCATCCCGGCAGGAGCGCCTGGCAGGTGGCGCAGCACCTGGAGTGGTCCCGCCCCTGGGACGACATCGACCCGATCATGCAGCGGCTCGCAGCAGCTGAGACGCTCGCCCACCTGGTCCTGCTGCGACACCGTGGGCAGCTCCGCTCGACGGCCGGCCCAGCCCGGACGTGGAGCACCGCGAGTGCATCCCCCGGCGGCGGTCCCGCGACGTCAGCCCGACCAGCTCGCTCCTGAAAGGGGCTCGTCTGACGTCCATGTCGGCAGTTGCGGCCGGTGGCTGTCACAAGAAAGTACTGCCGGTGCAGCAGGAGACGGGGGCCCTCGGCGCGAAAAAGACAAATCATGATAAACCGCCCAGCCGCCGGGTCGACCGTTCTCCGCCTCTGCATCGCAGTCGGCCTCATCGCGGCCGGCGCGGCCGCGCTCCCCGCCGCTGCCGCGACCGGGGCCTGCGCGCCTGCCGAGCATTCTGGCGGCGAGTGGGCGACGTTCGGGGCCGACCTGTCGAACACGCGCACCCAGCCGGCGGAGACCACGATCGGCATAGCCGAGGTGCCACTGCTGACCCCGGTGTGGTCGTTCTCCACGGGAGGTGCGTCTCTCGGCTTCGGGGACCTCAACGGAACTCCCATCGTGTCGTCCGGCTGCGTCTACCTGAACACCGCAGCCGGCGATGTGATCGCCCTCAACGCCGACACCGGCGAGCTGGTCTGGCAGCACCACGAGGAGGTCCCCCTGGCCGGCCTCGGCGGCGACTTCGTCAGCTCGCCGGTCGCTGCGGACGGCCTCCTCGTGGCACTGGTCAACCGCGACAGCGGTCCCTACGCCATCGCCTTCGACCAGGTCACCGGTGCTGTGGCGTGGCGCAGCCGGCCGGTGGAGACGTCGCCGGGCTACTACACCAACGCCACTCCGGTGGTGCACGACGGGATCCTGGTCTTCGGCTTCTCCGCACCCGAGGGGAACCCGGCGTCGCGAGGCGGCTACGCGCTGCTCGACCTGCGCACCGGCCGGATCCTCGACCGGAGCTACGTCGTCCCGGACGCCGACTTCGCCGCGGGCTACGCCGGTGGCGGGGTGTGGACGGCACCCGCGATCGACGAGGAGCAGGGCTTCGCCTACATGGGCACGGCCAACCCCTACAGCAAGAAGATCGAGCACCCGAACACCAACGCGATCATCAAGGTCGACCTCAACCGCGGGCCGACCTTCGGCGACATCGTGGGGTCGTACAAGGGCAACATCGACCAGCTCTCGCCAGCGTTCCGTGATCTGATCGATCCGGTGTGCGACGCCGTCGGCGAGGAGCCCGCGCTGCAGCTGGTGGTGGGCAACAGCGCGCCGTGCCTGCAGCTGGACCTCGACTTCGGGGCGCCGCCCAACCTGTTCCGGGACAGCTCCGGTCGGCTGCTGATCGGCGACCTGCAGAAGTCCGGGATCTACCACGTCGCCGACGCCGACTCGATGGCGCCGGCCTGGCAGGCGGCATTCGGCGCATCGTGTCCCGCGTGCAACGCCGCAGCGACTGCCTTCGACGGCAGCTCGATCCTCGGTGTCGGGACCCCTGGCGGCGTCATGCTCTCACGGGGCCGTGACGACGGCGCGCTCGGCTGGGCCAGCCCCGTCGCGGACGGCGTCCACTACCAGTCGACAACGGTCGCCAACGGCGTCGCCTACACCGTCGACGGCAACGGCTTCGTCGACGCGTTCGATGCCTCCACCGGCCTGCCCCTGCTCCGCCGTCCGGTCCTCGCGGACTCCGGGCAGCCAGCCGTCGCCGTGACCAGCAGCGGAGTCGCCGTCGCCCGGAACACCGTCTACGTCGCAGCGGGCAACGCGCTGGTCGCCTACCAGCGCTGAACGGCTCGCGCCAGCGCTGCTGCCTGGCCGCTACCGGCGTTGCGGTTGCCGAGCTCGACGGCCGGCACCGTGCCGTCTGCTTTGGCGCGAGTTCACCAGGTGAGAGGGAGGGCGGAGTAGCCGCGGATGGGTCCGGACCGCAGCCGGGTTGCGTTGTCGAGGTCCACCTGCCAATCGGGGATCCGGCGGAGCAGACCCTCGAGTGCGATGCGGGCCTCCAGCCGGGCGAGGGAGGCACCGAGGCAGAAGTGGATCCCGCGCCCGAACGCGACCTGCCGGTCGCTGTGCCGCGTGATGTCGAAGGTGTCGGGGTCGGCGAACGCCCGGTCGTCGCGGTTGGCTGATCCGAACAGGAGCAGGACGGTGTCGCCGGCGTCCATCCGGGTGTCGTGCACCGTCACGTCTCGGGTCAGGGTCCGTGACAGGCCCTGGACCGGTGAGTCGTAGCGAAGGAGCTCTTCGACGGCAGGATCGATCATGGCGGGATCGGCGGCCATGGCCCGGCGCGCATCGGGGTGCTGGGCGAGCACGACGGCGGCGTTGCCGAGCAGGTTGGTCGTGGTCTCGTGCCCGGCGACGAGGAGTAGGAGGCAGAAGCCGAGCAGCTCCTCGTCGGTGAGCTGCTGGCCGTGCACGTCGGCGGCGACGAGCGCGGACAGCAGATCGTCCTGGGGTGCCCGTCGGCGTTCGTTCAGGAAGCCGGTGAAGTACTCGTACAGCGATGCCGCTGCAGCCAGACCTGGCCCGAAGGTGCCGTGGACCGGACTGGACTGCACCAGCGTCGAGGACCAACCCCGGAACTGCTCCCGGTCGTCCCGGGGGATGCCCAGCAGGTCTGCGATCACCATCGCTGGGAGTGGGCCGGCCAGCTGCGCCACGACGTCACCGGACCCTTCGCCGGTCAGGTCGTCGAGGAGCTCGTCGGCCAGGAAGCGGACCGACTGCTCCAGCCCGGCGATCCGCCGCGGGGTGAACGCGCGGCTGACGATCGTCCGCATCCCGGTGTGCCGCGGCGGGTCCATCATGATCATCATCGGCAGGAACAGGTCGGTCAGGTCCACCCCCGGCGGGGTCGGGAAGATCCCCTTCGCGGACGAGTACGTGCCCGGGTCGCGCAGGGCGGTGTCGACGTCGTCGTACCGACTCAGCACCCACGACCGCCCCGGCGCCGATCGGTAGACCGGCTGCTCCTCGCGCAAGGTCCGGTAGACCGGGTACGGGTCATCCTGGACATCGGAGTCGAACGGGTCGTACAGAGCGGTGTCAACTGCCATGCTGGCGTCCCAACTCAGCGAAGGTTTGTACTCGCAGTCTGAACACGACGAGCAGGGAGTGTCAATGCGTCCGGTGCCGGGACAGATCGCGGGGAAGCTGTCCGCCGCCGCGGAGCTGTTCGCCGACCGCGGGGTCGACCAGACCAAGATCGAAGACGTGGCCGCGGCCACCGGCGTGCCCAAGGCGACGCTCTACTACTACTTCGCGGGCAAGGAGGAGATCCTTGCCTTCCTGTTCCAGGACCTGCTGCGGCGCATCGCCGACGAGGTTGCCATCGGCGTCGAGAGTGAGGGCACAGCCGCTGAACGGTTGCGCCGTGTCGTCACGGCCCAGCTCGGCGTGATGGCCGAGCAGCCTGCCGTCTGCCGGGCGCTGACCGGGGAGCTGGGACGTGCCGGCCGGATGCCGGCGATCGCCGCTGCCATCAGGGACGCCTACCACGCACCCGTAGCGCACCTGCTCGCAGAGGGAGCCGCCGACGGATCCCTCGCTGCGGTCGCCGACGCCGACGCGGTGGCGCTGGTGCTGTTCGGCGCGGTGACGGTGACCGGCCTGGCCAAGCTCCTGTCCAAGGAGACGATGGCGGTCGACGACGCGGCCGGCGCCGTCATCGCCGTCCTGCTCGACGGGCTGCGCCCCCGCTGACACCCACCCCACCGGTCCTCCAGCCTGGACGCCCATATTGTACTTCTAGTACAATATGGGCGTCCAGCCGGTCGTCGCGAGGAGGTGGATGCGTGGCCACCAGCGAACGGTTGGCGGGGGCACTGCCTCGCCTGTCCGGGTTCGCGCAGCGACACGCCCGCTGGGTGGTGCTGGCCTGGGTAATGCTTGCTGTCGGCCTGGTAGCGGCCTCTCCGTCGCTGGCCAAGGTGAGCGTGCAGGACCAGGCCGTCTTCCTGCCGCAGGGGTCACCCTCCCAGCTGGCCACCGAGCAGCTGGGGCGGCTGTTCCCGCAGGACCCGTCTGTCAACTCCGCGGTCGTGGTCCTCGCCCGGCCCGGTGGGCTGACAGCCGCCGACCGCAGCTACGCCGCCGATCTCGGCCGCCGGCTGCGGACCGCGTCGCGCGCGCCTGACAGCGGGGTATCCCAGGTCCTCGCCGTCGGCGAGGACAGCCGGCTCGCATCGTCGCTGCGCTCCCCGGACGGTCAGGCCGAGCTCATCGTCGTCGGCTACCGAACCGGGGCCTTCGCCGACACGACGATCGAGTCGGTGCGCCAGCTGCGCCGCGAGCTGCGCGCGGCACCGGCCGGACTCACCCACCAGGTCACCGGCCTGGCCGGGGTGGGCGCCGACCAGGACAGCGCGTTGAAGACGACGTTCCTTCGGGTCGGAGTCGTCAGCGTCTTGCTGGTCGTGGCGATCCTGCTGCTCGTCTACCGCTCGGTGGTGGCGGCCGCCATCCCGCTGGTGACCATCGGCCTGGCCTTCCTCGTTGCCGAGTCAGCGGTCGCGCTGCTGGCCCAGGCCGGCCTGCAGGTGGCCAGCCTGGCCGCAACGTTCATGCTCGTGCTGGTCTTCGGCGCCGGCACCGACTACTGCCTGTTCCTGGTGTCCCGGTATCGCGCCGAGCTGTCCGAGTCCGAGACACCAACGGCAACCCTGCGCCGTACGACGGACGTCATGACGGGCGTCATCGTGGCCTCCGGCGCTGCCGTGGTGATCGGGTTCCTGGCCCAGTTCACCGCGAAGTTCGGCTTCTACCGGACGATGGGGCCCGCCATCGGACTGTCGGTCGTCATCACCGTGCTGGCCGCGCTGACGCTCACACCCGCGATCGTGCAGCTGGCCGGCCGGCATGCGTTCTGGCCGGCGCCGATGGACACCGTCCGGTCCGCCCGACCGGTCCCGCACCCCCGCTGGGAGCGCCTGGGCCGGCTGGTTCGACGCTGGCCGGCCGAGGCCGCCCTCGCCGCCGTCATCCCCATGGTCCTGCTGTCCGCCGGGATGGCCGCGATCCACACCTCGACCGATCTGCTCGCCGAGCTGCCTGCTGGCGCAGAAGCCAGGACCGGAGCGAGCACCGTCGCCCGGCACTTCCCCGCCGGTGCCTCCGCCCCGTTGTCGGTCATCGTGTCCGGTGCCGAGCCGATCAGCAGCGGCAGTCGGCTGTCGGCGGTGGACCGGCTCACCGACGCCCTGCGGGCCACCCCAGGCGTCGCGCAGGTGCGGTCAGCGACCCAACCCGCCGGCGAACCGCTGACCGGCCGTGCCTCACCCGGCGGGCCGAGCGGCGACCTGCGCGCCCTCGGGCTCGACCCGAACAAGGTGGACGTCACCCCGCTGTACAACGCGCTGGCCTCCGCGCGCGGGCTGCGGCTGACCGAGGACGTCCTCGCGCGTTATCCGCAGCTGGGCAAGACCGTGTCGCTGTTCAACGGCGCGGACGGGCAGTCGACCCGGTTGATCGTGCTTCTGGACGAAGCGCCGTTCGGGGAGGGGGCACAGCAGACCGCCCGGCGTCTGAGCGCCGTCACCGAGCAGACACTCGCCGGGTCGGCGCTCACCGGCGCGCAGGTCGCGGTCGCGGGTCCGGCCGCGGTGTTCGGTGACATCCAGAGGACCGCGACCCAGGACTTCCTGGGCATCGCCGTAGTCCTGAGCCTCGCCATCCTGCTCGTCCTGGCGTTCCTGCTCCGGTCACTGCTGCTGCCCGCACTGCTGGTCGGCACGGCGCTGCTGTCCTACACGGCGTCGCTGGGGGTGGCAGCGCTCGTCGGCCGGTTCGTCCTCGGCCAGGACGGCGTCGCGTTCTACCTACCGGCGTTCCTCATGGTCATCCTGGTTGCGCTCGGCTCGGACTACAACATCTTCATCACCAGCCGCATCCGCGAGGAACGCGACGCCGGCGCCACCATCACCGACGCGGCCGTCCGCGGGCTCATCGCCACCGGACCGGTCATCAGCAACGCCGGCCTGATCCTGGCCGGCACCTTCGCCGCGCTCGCGTTCGCACCCATCCCCACCCTCCAGCAGGTCGGCATCGCCGTCGCCTTCGGCGTTCTGCTCGACACCTTCGTCGTCCGCCCGCTGCTCGTGCCGGCCCTGGTCATCCTGCTCGGGCGGTGGGCGTTCTGGCCCGAGGGCAGCCCCGTGCGCGCCGGCCGCAGTTGGACACCACGTCGACTGCAGACCACGGGGGTCACGGCCCTGGCGGCGATCCTCGCTGCCACGTTCGGGCTCGTACTCGTGTCCGGCACTCCGGCGGGTGGGCTGCCGACGGTCGCCGCAACCCGACCGTCGGCGGGGGCCGTGACACCGACCCCCACGACGGCCGCACCGATCGCGCCAAGCGGCGGCACTGCAGGCCAGCCGACCCGCATCGACCCGTCGCCGACCGAAGCGGCCCTGGCCGCCCCGCGTTCCGCTACCACAGCACCGACGCGCACCACCGCTGCGTCAGGTCCATCGCCAGTCGGCCCGTCCCGTCCCACCCGCATCGCCGTGCCGGCCACCGGCGGATGGGTCTACGACGCGCGGGGCACCCGCAAGGTCGGTGCCGCGGGAAGCGAACAACCGTTCCAGGAGCAGGCCACTACCCAGGTCAGCCGGACCGGCGGCAGCGCGGACAATCCAGAGCTGCGACTGCGCACAGAGACCAACGGCGGGACCTCCCAGTACGACCGTCGGTACTCCGCCGCGCGGGTCCAGCTCCTCGCCACCGACATGTCCTCAGCCGGGCTGTCCTACGGCGGACAGTTCGACCCGCCCCAGGACCTCATTCGATGGCCGGTGCAGCAGGACGCCACCTGGAGCAGCGACTGGACACTCGGCAGCGTCCAAGGCCACACCGACACGACAGTGCTCGGCACGAAGAGCCTCACCGTCTCCGGCATGACCCACACCTGCTACGAGCTGCACTCCCGTTCCACCTACCGCGGTGATGCGCAGGGGACGCAGGACACCACGTCCTGCTGGATCGCCGAGCTCGGCATGGTCGGCACCGAACACCAGGTGTTCAAGGGCAGCTACAACGGCGTGCCCTTCGACAGCGACGTCACCACAACCCTGCAACGCACTCCCTGATCCCTCAGCACCTCGACGCGCAGCCGCCGAGGTCGGCCGGCCGGTCTCGAGAAGAAGGACGTCGGCGACGGAGAGGGCGTCGCGGTCGGTCGCCCTGAAGGGGACGACTGAGGTTGCCAGCCGCCGTTCCATCCCTCCGGGTCGCGCGGCTCAGGCGACGCGCCGGCCTTCGCGCTGCTCCGGAAGGCGATGCACGGGACAGGCCATCGAGCTCCCTGTGCCGGAGCTGATGGAACGCGTCGTGATCGGAGGGTGGCCGGGCCTCCTCGGCGTCGGTGAAGCGGAAGCCAGGGCGTGGCCCGGCGACTACGTGCAGCACATCAGCGAGGTGGACGTCCCTGCCATGGGCCCCCAGCGGAACCCCAGGAACGTCAGGCGCCTGCTGGAGTCCTTGGCCAGATCCGTTGGCCAGCCAGCCAAGCGCACCGAGCTGGAGCAGGACGTCGGGGGCGATCGTGGACCCGTTGCCCCCGAGACCCTGCACAACTACCTCGACGCCCTCGAGCGGCTCATCCTGACCGAGGCCAGCGAAGCCTGGCGTCCGCACATGCGCTCCCGCACCCGACTCCGCAGCGCGCCGGTCCGGTACTTCGTCAACCAACGTGGCGCTCAACACCCCGCGGCTCTCGGCATCGGCAGCGCCGAGCTGCTCGCGGACCTCGAGGCGGCTGTCTTCCACTTCGAGGCGATGGTCATACGCGACTTGGGGTCGACTCACAACCACTCGGAGGCATCGTCGAGTCCTGGCGCGACGCCAACGGCCGCGAGGTGGACGCCGTCGTCACGCTGCCCGGAGGACGGTGGGCGGCCTTCGAGGTCAAGCTCAACCCCCAGGCGACAGACGTCGCTGCCGCCTCCCTGCTGAAGTTCGCGTCGAGTGTGTACACCGCCCGTCACGGCGAATCGGCTGCACTCGCTGTGATCACGAGCACCGGCCATGCCGGGCGCCGGCCTGACGGAGTCCACGTCATCCCGATCACCTCACTCGGGCCTTGACCCATGTCGGCCAGCCTGTCAGGTGGCGTCCTGGGCCCAGGGGGAGCACCCAGACCGATGGCAGCCGCGCGGGAGAGGTGACCTGAGTCGCACCCGTTGCTCAACATCTGCCGACGACAGCCGATGGGGACCTCTCGTCGTAGGCGAGTCGCTTCCCCACCGTCAGAGGTCGTCGCCGTCATGAGTCGGTTCGTGGCAGTGCCGCAGCCGACCTGGGCGGTGCGACCGGAGCGGAGAAGCCCACGCCGAACCGGGGGCCGATGGCCGCCCCGGCACGGTCGACCCGTGACGCGCACGCGAGCATCCCGGCTCGAGCTGGCACGACGACTCATGGCCGTCTCCACCGTGCTGCTGGTGATCGCGGTCACGTGCGCTCACCTGACCGATCAGGTCGGTCCAGCCGTCGATGACCTGAGCCAGTTGCTCGCGGCACTGCTCGCCTCGGTCAGCTGTGCCTTGGCTGCCATGGCAGCGACCGGACGGCTGTGCTGGGGATGGGCCGCCTTGGCCGTCGCCTGTCTCTCCTGGACGATCGGGCAGGCGATCTGGTCCACGTACGAGCTCGTGCTGCAGAGTGAGACGCCCTTTCCCTCTGCCGCCGACATCGGGTTCCTGGGCTTCCCTGTCGGCGCCATGATCGCCCTGGCTGTCTTCCCGAGCGGCGCCTCCCAGACGGACCGGCGACGGATGGCCATGGACGGGTTGATGGTCGCGACCGCCATCGGACTCGTCTCCTGGACAACTGCGCTCGGAGCCGTGGTCCATGCAGGTGGCGACTCGCGGCTGTCGACGATCGTGTCGGTGTCCTACCCGCTGTCCGACCTGGCGCTGCTCGTCCTGTGCGTGCTCGTCATGTCGCGGTCGAGGTCTCACCGCGTACCGCTCGGCTGTGTCGCGGCCGGGCTGGCGCTGATGGCGCTCTCCGACAGCGGCTTCGCCTACCTCACGGCTCAGGGGACCTACGAGTCGGGCAACCCGGTCGCCCTGGGTTGGATCCTCGCCTTCAGCGTGCTGGCCCTCGCACCGCAGGCGCGAGGGGCGACCTGCAGCGCGGTCGAGGAGCACGCGGTCGCGGTCGCCGGCGCCGCACTGCCCTACGTCCCGCTCGCGACCGCGCTCAGCTTCATCGGCTGGAGGTACGCCAGCGGCCTTCGCCCCTCGACAGTCGAGGTGTCACTGACCGCGTTCCTCGTGGTGCTGGTGCTCTCCCGGCAGTTCCTGACCGTCCGTAACAACCAGCAGCTAGCCGTGGCACTCGCCGGCCGGGAGGCCGACCTGCGGTACCAGGCCTTCCACGACGGCTTGACCGGCCTCGCCAACCGGGCGCTCTACGTCGATCGGGTGACGCACGCCCTGGAGCTGCACCGCCGGGACAGGCGAAGCCTGGCCATCTGCTTCCTGGACCTGGACGGCTTCAAGGCCGTCAACGACGCCAGGGGCCACGCAGCTGGGGACGAGCTCCTCAAGCTGGTCGCCCAGCGCCTGTGGGGGGAGCTCTCCGAAGCGGACACCCTCGCCCGGCTGGGCGGGGACGAGTTCGCCGTGCTGCTCGAGGACGGGTCAGGGCCCGTCGATGTCGCGCGGTCGATGCTGGACAGCCTTCGCTCGCCCTTCGTGATCACTGGCCATGAGGTCTGCGTGCTGGCGAGTGCGGGCGTGGCCGTCGTCGAACCCCGTGACGACACCCCCACGGTCGACGAGCTGCTGACGCGCGCAGACGTGGCGATGTACGCCGTCAAGCGCCAGGGCAAGGCTGACGTCCTGCTGCACACCGCAGGCCTCCAGCTCGACGAGCTGGATGACCTGGACCTGGGGCGTTCCCTCTGCGCGGCACTGCAGGCACGGCAGCTCACCGTGGTGTTCCAGCCCATCGTCGACCTGGCCAGCCGTCAAGTTCACACCCTCGAGGCACTCGCCCGGTGGGAACCCGAGGGCAGATCCATCTCACCGGAGGTGTTCGTCCCCGTCGCCGAAAAGTGCCATCTCATCGGCCAGCTGTTCCAGTTCGTGCTCGAGACGACCTGCGAGCAGCTGGCGCGATGGACCGCCCTACCGGGTGGTTCGAAGGTGTGCGGAGCCGTGAACCTCAGTCCGACACAGCTGTCGACGCCCGGCCTCGTCGAGATGGTCGTCACGACGTTGCGACGGCACGGAATCCCGGGCGACCGTCTCGTGCTGGAGATCACCGAGACCGAGGTCCTGGCGGACACGGTCGTCAGCCATGCCGCGTGCGTCCGGCTCAGGCAGTTCGGGATCCGGCTGTCCGTCGACGACTTCGGGATCGGGCTGAGCTCCCTGGCTCGACTGAGGGACCTCCCGATCGACGAGGTCAAGATCGACCGATCGTTCGTGACCGGGGTGGACCAGGACGGCGGTAGCCGTCGCTTCGTCCGCGGGGTCCTCGCCTTCGCCGCCGAGATCGGCATCACGGTCGTGGCCGAAGGGGTCGAGCGCGAGACCGAGCGCAACGTGCTCGCGGAGCTCGGGTGCCACCGGGCCCAGGGCTACCTGTTCTCCCGACCGGTTGCGGCAGCGGCCGTCGACGCGCTCCTGCAGACCTTGCCGGCGCTCCCCACACCGCGGGGCGAGGCCGTCCGGCAGGTGCCTCGGTAGATCGCAGCGGCTGACGGGACATGCCGTCTCGGGTCCCGGGACCCCAGACGGCCGTCCGGGCCGTGGGACCACGGCTCGGGAAGGCCACGACCTGGCAGGCGGTTGGCCCGGGGGTGACCGCCCTGCACCCGCTGCTCGCCGCCCGCTGGAGCCCGCGCTCCTTCGACGCGACCCACGTCCTCACCGATGACGACGTCGGGGCGCTGCTGGAGGCGGCGCGCTGGGCGCCGAGCGCCAGCAACAGCCAGCCCTGGCGCTTCGCCGTGGCACATCGAGGTATGCCGGAGCACGCGGCCGTCGTCGACGCCCTCGTCGGCTGGAACCAGCAGTGGGCGCCGGCCGCGTCGGCGCTGCTCGTGGCCGCCGCGGTGACCGTCACCGACGAGGGCAAGCCCCTGCGCTGGGCGGCCTACGACACCGGGCAGGCCGTCGCGCACCTGTCGTTGCAGGCACAGGCGATGGGCCTGGCCGTCCACCAGATGGGCGGCTTCGACACCGAGGTGGTGACGCGCCTGCTCGGGACCGACCCGGCCGGCGCTCCCCAGGCCCTCGTGCCCCAGACCGTCGTGGCCGTCGGCCGCCACGACCCCACCGCAGTCCTGCCCGAGAAGCTCGCCGCCCGCGAGACCGCTCCGCGGGAGCGGCTCGACCCGGCGACGCTGCTGCGACCGGTCCGGTCCCAGTGGGCTCAGACCGTGGTGGCGATCCCACCGTCGACCGGGATGACCGCACCCGTGACGTAGGAGCCCGCGCGGCTCGCGAGGAAGACCGCGACGCCCGCCATGTCGTCGGGTCGGCCAATCCGTCCCAGCGGTGCCGCGGACGCGATGGCGTCACCAAAGACGTCGAGGGTGGCGGCCATCATCTTCGATTCAAAGGGCCCCGGGGCCACGGCGTTGACGGTGATCCGCTTGGGCCCGAGCTCCTTGGCGAGGACCTTGGTGAGCATGTGCACCGCAGCCTTGGACGAGGAGTAGGAGTACGTCGGCAGGGCCGGCACCCGCAGCCCGTCGATGGAGCCGATGTTGATGACGCGCGCCGGGTCGTCGTCGCTCGCGGCCGCCTCGAGCAGCGGCAGGAAGGCCCGGGTGAGGAAGAACGGCGACTTGAGGTTGAGGTCGATGACCTTGTCCCAGGCCGACTCCGGGAAGGTTGCGAGCGGCTCGCCCCAGGTCGCGCCGGCGTTGTTGACCAGCACGTCGACGCGGTCGGTGGCCGCGCCGACCTCGGCCGCGAGCCGCAGGCACTCGGCCTCCTGCGCGAGGTCGGCCGCGACGGCATGCACCTCGCCGTACGCCGAGAGCTCCTCGCGCGCCGCCTCGCAGGCGTCGGCCTTGCGCGAGCTGATCCACACGGTGGCGCCGGCCTGCAGGAGGCCGCGGGCGATCATCAGCCCGATGCCGCGGGTGCCGCCAGTGACGACGGCCTTCTTGCCGGTGAGGTCGAAGAGGTCCATGCGTCGACGCTAGCGCCGCGACTGAGGGCGGCCCCGGCGACCCGACAGGTGAGCAGCGTCACCCGGATCCGCCTTGCAGCGCGGCACGTCGTGCCACATGCTTGCAGCACACAAGCATCTGGGGGAAGTGGTGAGCGAGGCGCTCGACGAGGTGGCGCGGCAGATGGTCGACGTCGTGCGCGTGCTCAAGTCGTTGCACGAGGAGGCTACCCGCGAGATCGGGCTGCGCCTGGAGATGCCGGGCATGGGCGTGCTCGCCCAGGTCGAGCGCGGCGGCCCGGCCCGGCTGTCGGCCGTCGCCGACGAGCTGCGCCTCGACCTGTCGACCGTGAGCCGGCAGGTCGCGTCCCTCGAGCGGGCCGGGCTGCTCGCCCGCTCCCGCGACCCCCTCGACTCCCGCGCATCGCTGCTGGACCTCACCGCCACGGGCCGGCAGACCATCGACGCCGTCCGCGGCGCGCGGATCGCCGCGATGGCCCGTCGCCTGCCCGACTGGGACGAGGCAGAGCTGTCCGAGCTCGCCGGATTGCTCTCCCGCTTCACCCGCGACCTGCGCGCGGAGCTGCCCCTGGAGCTGTCCCGATGACCACCCGCACCGACGCGCCACCCGTGACACCGACCGGCTCCCCCACCCACCGCCAGGTCGTCGCGGTCATCTACGGCCTCATGCTCGGGATGCTGCTCGCGAGCCTCGACCAGACCGTCGTGTCCACCGCCATGCGCACCATCGCCGACGACCTCAACGGCCAGACCGCGCAGGCGTGGGCGACCACGGCGTACCTCATCGCCTCGACCATCTCGACGCCGCTCTACGGCAAGCTGTCGGACCTCTACGGCCGCAAGCCCCTCTACCTCTTTGCGATCGCGGTCTTCGTCGTCGGCTCGATGCTGTGCGGCACGTCGAGCTCCATCTACGAGCTCGCCGTCTGGCGCGGTGTCCAGGGGGTGGGCGCAGGAGGCCTGCTGTCACTGGCCTTCACGATCGTCGCCGACCTCGTCAAGCCCCGCGAGCGCGCCCGCTACCAGGCCCGCATCATGAGCGTCTTCGCCACCTCGAGCGTCCTCGGCCCGATCCTCGGCGGCTTCCTCGCCGGCCAGGACACCCTGCTCGGCACCGCCGGCTGGCGCTGGATCTTCTACGTCAACGTGCCGCTCGGCATCCTCGCCTTCGTCGTCATCACCAAGGTGCTGCACCTGCCGCACACCCGGCGCGAGCACCGCATCGACGCGGTCGGCGCCGGCCTGCTGTCGAGCGCGATCGTGCCGCTGCTGCTCGTCGCCGAGCAGGGGCGCACCTGGGGGTGGGGCTCACCACTGGTCGTGGGGCTGCTCGTGACGAGCATCGCGTCGCTCGTCGCGTTCGTGCCGTGGGAGCGCCGGATGGGCGAGGACGCCGTCCTGCCGCTGCGGGTCTTCTCCTACAAGACCTTCCGCGTCAGCACCGCGCTGTCGCTGCTCATCGGCACCGTGATGTTCGGCGGCCTGCTGCTCGTCCCGCTCTACCTGCAGATCGTGCGCGACGAGTCCCCGACGCGGGCCGGCCTGCTCATGCTGCCGCTCATGGCCGGCATGCTCACCACGTCGATGGCCGTCGGTCGCATCACCTCACGCACCGGCCGGATGCTGCGCTACCCGATCCCCGGCACGCTGCTCATCGGTGGTGCGCTGCTCGGACTGTCCTTCGTCGAGTACGACACGGCGCTATGGGTCCCGCTCACCTGCGTCGCCGTCCTCGGCTGCGGGCTCGGCCTGTCCATGCAGACCCTCGTCATCGGCGTGCAGAACGCCCTGCCCGCCAGCGACATCGGCGTCGCCACCTCGTCGGTGACCTTCTTCCGCTCGGTCGGCGGCACCCTCGGCGCGGCGATCAGCCTGTCGATCCTGTTCGGCACCGTCGTCGGCCGCATCCAGGACCGCGCCGTGCAGGCCGGCCTGCCGCAGGCCGTCGTCGACCGCTTCGGCGAGAGCTCCGCCCTCGACGACACCACCGTCATCGCCACCCTGCCCGACGCGGTGCGCACCGCCGTCCTGCAGGGCTTCACCGACTCGATGCAGACCGCGTTCCTCGTCGTGGCCTGCCTGATGGTGCCGGCGTTCCTGCTGTCGCTGCGCCTCGAGGTGACGCACCTGCGTGAGATGTCGGGGCTCGAGGCCCGCGAGGCCGAGCAGGCCCGCGCCGAGGCCGCCCACCTCTAGCTGGCTCCCGCTCACCGCGCGCCGCCCGCCCAGATGTGGCGATCACGCCGCGGGACCTCAGCGTGCGTGATCGCCACATCCCGGGAGTGACCGGCGGGCGTCGTGCCGATGTGGCGATCACGCCGCGGGACCTCAGCGCGCGTGATCGCCACAATCCCTTGGCGGCCGCGGGCAGACTGCTCTCGTGCCCGGTCCGCTGCAGGTGACGTCGAGCCTCGTCGTGCCCGAGTCCGAGCTGTCGTGGCGCTTCAGCCGGTCGAGGGGCCCGGGCGGTCAGTCGGTCAACACCAGCGACAGCAGGGCAGAGCTGTCGTACGACGTCGCGCGCTCGACCGCGCTGACCGACCTGCAGCGCACCCGCGCCCTGGCCCGCCTGGCGTCCCGGCTCGTCGACGGCGTCCTGACCGTGGCCGCGAGCGAGCAGCGCAGCCAGCTGCAGAACCGCGAGGCCGCCGAGCGCCGGCTGGCCCAGCTGCTGCGCGAGGCCGTCGCACCACCGCCGCGGGCGCGGCGCCCCACCAAGCCGACCCGGGGGTCGCAGGAGCGGCGGCTGCAGGAGAAGAAGCAGCGCGGCCAGGTCAAGCGGACCCGGCGCGCGACGGACGACTAGTCCGTCGTACTAGGGCGTGTCCTTGTCGCGGGAGCGCAGCCCGCGCGGGTCGTCGGGGAACTCCTCAGGGAGGTTCTTGATGCGCCCGCCCATGTTCTTGATGAGCAGCACGGTCACGACCAGCATCGCCAGCACGATGAACAGGGCGAAGGGCCCGGCGCTGACGGCGTCGGCGTCCAACGCGAAGGGGAGGGTCATGCCCCCACGCTCTCACGGACCCCGGCGAACAGGTCGTCCTCGGGCAGCTCGCTGTCGACCAGGCTGCGGGCGAGCTGGAAGTCCTCGAAGGGCCAGGTCTCCTGCTGCAGCTCGACGGGGACGGCGAACCAGCGCCCGGTCGGGTCGACCTGGGTCGCGTGCGCGATGAGCGCGGCGTCGCGGACCGGGAAGAAGGCGGCGCACGGCACCGAGGTCGTCAGCCGCTCCGCGTCGCCGGGCTTGTCCTCCCAGTTGACGAGCCACTCGGCGTAGGGCGAGCCCATCTTCGCGGCGAGCATCGCCTGGTGAAGGCGCTCCAGCCGGCTCTTGTGGAAGGTGAGGTTGTAGTAGAGCTTCAGCGGCTGCCAGGGCTCGCCCGCGTCGGGGAAGCGGTCGGGGTCACCGGCCGCCTCGAAGGCCGCGACCGACACCTCGTGGCAGCGGATGTGGTCGGGGTGCGGGTAGCCGCCGTTCTCGTCGTAGGTCGTCATCACGTGCGGGCGCTGCTCGCGCACGACGCGCACCAGCGCCTCGGTCTGCGCCTCGAGGTCGCCGGCCGCGAAGCAGCCCTCGGGCAGCGGCGGCAGGGGGTCGCCCTCGGGCAGGCCACTGTCGACGAAGCCGAGGAAGACCTGGCGCACGCCGAGGATCTCGCGGGCCCGCTCCATCTCGGCCGCGCGGATCGCGGTGATGTCGGCGAGCACCTCGGGGGTGTCCATCGCCGGGTTGAGCACCGACCCGCGCGAGCCGTCGGTGAGAGTCACGACGAGGACGTCGACGCCCTCAGTCGCGTAGCGCGCCATCGTGGCCGCGCCCTTGCTCGACTCGTCGTCCGGGTGCGCGTGCACGCACATCAGCCGCAGCTGCTCCTGACCCGCCGTCACGGCCGGCCCCTCTCTCCTGGGAACATGGACATGCCCACCACCAGGCAACCACCCACGCGATCGGAGTAGTCCCGTGACCACCCCCGGCGAGCCCCGCCGACCCGAGGGCAGGTACGACGAGCAGCGCCCCCCCAACCGCTGGTTCGTGATCACCGGTGCCGCGCTGTTCGGCGTCGGCGTGACGTTCGGCGTCGTGCGGCTCTACGACGACTTCGGCGGCCGGGTCGACGTGCAGGTGCAGCGGATGATCATCGCCGACCGCTCGGTGACGCTCGAGTTCGACGTCGTGAAGCAGACCGACCGCGCCGCCCAGTGCTACCTGCGCGCCCAGGACGTCGACCGCAACCTGCTCGGCGAGCTGCGGGTCCTCGTACCCGCCGGCGAGCGCACCACCCGGCTGACCGAGGTCGTCCAGACGACCGCGCGCGCCAACCTCGGCGAGGTGCTGCGCTGCCAGCTGCTGCCCGAGGGAACCACCACGCTGCCGCCCGCCCCGTAGCATCGAGGCGTTCCCACTCCCCCTATCCGGAGGCACCCCGTGAGCAGCGAGACCGGCACCCAGACCACCTGGCTCAGCCAGGAGGCCCACGCCCGGCTCACGGCCACGCTCGCCGAGATGACCGGGAGCCGCCGCGACGAGGTCGTCGCGAAGATCGAGGCGGCCCGCGAGGAGGGCGACCTCAAGGAGAACGGCGGCTACCACGCGGCCAAGGAGGAGCAGGGCAAGCTCGAGGCCCGCATCCGCCAGCTCACCGCGCTGCTGCGCGACATCCGGGTCGGCGAGACACCCTCCGGCGAGCGGGTCGAGGAGGGCTGCGTCGTGCGCGTCGACTACGGCGACGACGACGTCGAGGAGTTCCTGTTCGCCAACCGGGAGAACGCCACCGACGACGGCGGCAAGATCGGCGCGCTCGACGTCTACTCCCCCGAGTCGCCGATCGGCCAGGCCATTGCCGGCCACGCGGCCGGCGACACGGTGACCTTCGGCCCGCGCGAGACCAAGGTGCGCATCGTCGAGATCACGCCCTACGTCGAGGCCTGACCAGCCCGGCCCCTCCCCCTCCGAAGGCCTGATCAGCGCGAGCAGCTCTGCGGTTCAGGCCAACGAGCAGTGCGGTCTCCCTCGCGCTAGCCAAGGCGCAGCCGCACTCCCGCGACGCGTCCCGCCCCAGAGCGAGCCTTCCGATGCGACGCACATGCGTCGTGATCAGCGCGCCGATCCGCTCGGTACCCGCGGCTGGTGACGAGTCGCTCTGCGTGGTGATCACGGCTCGTCCCGCCGTGCGGCAGCGCGGGCGCGTGCGCCGGACCGGGTGCCGTGTCTCGGTTGATCAGGGTCGCTGGGGTGACCTCTACTGACCGAGACACTGCGGGCCCGGCGCGACCGGTGCTGTCTCGGTCGATCGGGGTTGCTGGGGTGACCTCTACTGACCGAGACACTGCGGGCTCGCGGCGAACGACACCGTCGATCTCGTGCGGGACCGCCGGGGAGGTGCTCCTCTGCGCGCCTCGGTCGGGCGGCGCGCCCGGCGCTCAGCCCTCGTAGGTGTTGGTGGGTGGGCTGACCGGCGTCGCCTCGGTCACGTCGAGCACGGGCAGACCGATCAGCCCGGCGTCGGAGCGCTCCCCGTCGCGCAGCACGCCTTCGACCTCGAACCACTGGTCGTCGCGCGGGGCGCCCGGGATGCCTTCGAGCCGCACGCGCATCGCGATCCCGTCGGCAGCGCAGCAGCTGACACGGAAGCGGTTGAGCGCCACGCCCTTGCCGTCGGTCGTGGTGAAGCCGGTGATCCTCACCGTGCGCCCCACCAGCTCGGTGCCGTTGATCGCCCGGACCAGGAAGTTGCGCATGGTCAGGGGGACCGCCCCGTCGACCTCCGCCGGCAGCGGCGAGGTGATCGCCTTGCGCTCGATGGCGCGCGAATCGCTCTGCCGCTCGGCGGCGTAGGACCCGAGGGGTGCGGGCGCGACGAGGAAGACGGCGACCACAGGCAGCACCAGCAGCCAGGCGGCCGACGGCGCGCCGTGCTCGTCGGCCTGCTCGTCGGCATCTACGGCGCGACGCCCGCGCAGTCCCGCGATGCCGACCACGACCAGCACCACCCCTGCGACGACGAGCAGCGGTCGCAGAGACGGCTTGACGTAGGCCAGCGCCGCGTCGCTCGGCCCGAGCCGCAGCGCCGTCGCGCCCAGCAGCAGGCAGACCCCGCTCTGCGCCTCGCTCCTCATGCCTGCCCTCACAGCAACCACCCTCCGACTGCGACCGCGGCGCCGACGGCGACGAGGAAGACCAACGGTGCGAAGCGCAGGGCGAAGCCGCGCCCGAACGTGCCGACGTGCAGGGCGATGAGCTTGACGTCCACCACCGGCCCGACGACGAGGAACGCCAGCCGCGACGTCAATGAGAACTGCGTCAGCGATGCCGCGACGAAGGCGTCGGCCTCGCTGCAGATCGCGAGCGCCACGGCCAGCACCGACAGCGTGAGCACCGCCGCGACGCCAGAGCCGGCGACGGAGTCGAGGAAGGTCGCGGGCACCAGCACGTTGAGGGTTGCCGCCGTGAGACCACCGATGACGAGGAAGCCGCCGGCGTGGGCGATGTCGTGACGGACGCTGTCGAGCAGCACCCGGGTGCGGGTCGCGCCCTCGTGGTGGTGGCGGTCGCGCAGCCGCATCCACGCGGGCAGGCCGAAGCGCGCCCAGGCCCAGCCGACGACGACCGCGACGATCAGCGACGCGACCAACCGCGACACCACCATCTCCGGCAGCGTCGGGAAGGCCACCGCGGTCGAGACCAGCACGATCGGGTTGACCGCGGGGGCGGCGAGCATGAAGGCCAGGGCCGGCGCGGTCTGCACGCCGTCCTTCATGAGCCCCGCCGACAGCGGCACGGACGAGCACTCGCAGCCGGGCAGCAGGAACCCCGCGGCCGACGCGACCGGGACGGAGGCGACCGGGTTGCGCGGCAGCGCCCGGGCCAGCGCGCCCGGGGGCACGAAGGCCGTCAGCGCACCGGACAGCAGCACGCCGAGGACCAGGAAGGGCAGCGCCTGCACGCAGATCGAGACGAAGACCGTCGACCAGGTCTGCAGCACCGGCGCGTCGACGAGGTCCTGCACCAGCGGTCGTCCGAGCCCCGCCACCACCAGGCCGAGAGCGAGCAGCTCCAAGGTCGGCAGCCGCCGACGGGACGTGCCCGCCGGCGGCTGCGTGACGTGCTCCTGCTGGGTGGTCAGGTGGCGATCCCGAGCCGGGCGCGACGACGACCGACGATCACCGTGGTGCCGAACAGCGCGAGGCCGAGCAGGGCGAGCTCGGTGCCGCCACCGGTGGCGGGCAGGCTCGGTGCAGCGGCCGGACCGGTGGGCGCGGTCGGGGCGGTCGGGTTGAAGCCCGCGGGCGCGGCCACGCCGAGACCGGCGGCGTCGTGCTTGAGGACGTTCTCCATGATGAACAGACCGGAGTAGGTCAGCGCGTAGTCACGCAGGCCGAAGCGGTGGTCCTGGTCCTCGGACTGCGTCGGCAGCGCCCCGCCCACGACCTGGATGCGACCGGCACCGAGCTCGAGGTGGCCCAGCGTCACGAGGTCCTCGGTCGTGCCGATGACCTTACCGCCGGCGCCGGTGAAGGCGTCGGGGGCGATCGCGGTCATCGGCGAGGCCGTGTCACCGATGCCGTAGCCGAGCACGGCGGCCTCGACGAGCTGGCGGGCGTTCTTGCGCAGGCCCGCGACCATCGGGTCGTCGAAGGTCGCGAACTCCGCGAACGGCTGGTAGACGGTGATGTCCTCGACCGCGTCGGCCTCGACCACCCCGAGGTCACCGAGGGCGTGCAGCGCCCGGTCGGTGAGCACGAGGTTGCCGCCCTTCTCGACCCACGTCTTGATGTTGGCGTAGTAGGCCGTCGCGTCCACCGGACGACCCTTGTTGTCCTGGGGCAGCTTGTTGTCCGCGATGACGAGGGTGTCGAGCTGGTCGAGGTTGCTCGCGGACGCCGCGATGTCGGCAGCGCCGAGCGCCTTGAAGGGCTTGCTCATGAGCCGTGAGGTGTCCTTGAACCACTGCATGCGGCTCGCCTTGTAGGGCTTCTGCACGACGGGCAGCCCGTTGGCCCCGACGTTGTCACCCTCCGGGCCGGCCTTCTCACCGACGCCGTTGGCGTCGTCGCTGCGGACGAAGACCGGGTCGTCGACGTAGCCGGCCTGACCGCCGGTTTCAAGCCGGACGTTGTCCTCGTTGAAGTCCTCGGACTGGGTCAGCGCGTAGGCCATCGCGGTCTTGATGATCGCCCGGCTGGCGTTGATGTGGTTCTCCTGCAGGTACACGTTCCAGACCTTGTCCGGGACCGTGTGGTTGAGGAAGATCTCGTAGTCCATGCCGGTCACGGACACGTCGGCCGCGAGGTAGTCGCCGATGAAGCCGGTGTCGGTGTAGCCGAGGGTGTCCCAGACGGTGCCCCAGTGGGCCGGCATCGTCGGGATGGTGTTGGCCGGGAAGCCGGGGACGATATCCTCGATGCCCTCGCCCTCGTTGCCGCCCGAGGCCTCCTCGATCTGGTTCTGGATACCCGCGTAAAGCGTCTCGTCGATGACGGACTTGGTGCGCTCGGCGATGGCCATCAGCTGGCGGTGCTTGACCGAGTCGAACTGGCCGGCGGGGTACATGATGTCGACGTAGGCCCGGCTGGTGAGCTCGCCGTGGATGTCGGCCCCGTAGGCCATCAGATCGCCCGGCGAGCCCGCCGCGACCTCGTCGATGAGCTGCGTCCCGAACTTCATCTCGCTCTCGAACAGCGGGTTGCGCGTGGTGTTGATGCTGCCCTGGGTCGGCATCTGGCGGTTGAGGTCGACCCCGCGCCCGTTGGTGCGGGCGAAGATGTTGGTCGCCCCGGGCGGCGCGACGTCACCAGCGGTCCAGCCGTCGGGGTTGAAGGACGTGAAGTAGACGTCCTCCTTCGCGAGCACGTCGCGGACGGGATACTGGTGGAACTCCGGCTTCTTCCCGGTGTTGCTCGTGTAGTTGTCGATGCCGTCGGGCATCAGCACGTCGCCGGCGGTGGCGTCACGGGCGAGGTCCTCGATCGCGCGCAGACCGCCTTCGAGACCGCCGCGCTCGTTGCCGTGGACCGACAGGCTGAAGAACAGCCGCTCCTTGTCCTTGTCGGCGACCTCCTTGTCGGTGAGGCGGGCGACGTAGATCTCCTTGCCGTCACCGGTGTCGCCCTCGTCGCCCGCGCGGATGCCGTCGGGACCGGCGGAGACGGCGTTCTTGCCGTACTTCTCCGACAGCGTGAAGACCTCGACGTAGCGCGGGTAGAGCTGCTCGAGGAAGAGCAGGCCGTCGCGGTACTCGCTGAAGCCCAGCGCGTCCTCGCGGAACTGCACGTAGGTGCGCGCGACCGCCGCCTCGGGGAAGACCCGGTTGCCGCAGACGGCCAGCGGCGGCCCGCCCTTGAAGCCGTCGGTGCAGACCGGGCCGGCCTGGGCCGCGGGCGCGACGCCCACCAGCCCGGCGCCGAGGGCGAGCGACAGCCCGCCGGTCGCGACAGTTCGCTTCATCGTGCGCGTGACAGCCGCCACAGCGGGTCCTCCGGGTCTCTGGGACGTGATTCCGCCCTCCTTCGACACCGGGTGAGCGACTCCTGCCCGCTTAGCAAGGTTTGTAAGGAGCGGCTGCAGACCCGACTACAGGGGCGAGACGGTGTACGACGACGACGTCAGCTGGGCGACGACGTGCTCGCCGTGCTCCGGCCCGCGGGTCTCGAGCTGCAGCTCCACCTCGACCTCGTCGAGGTGCAGGCCCCGCCCGGTGCGCTGGTGCTCGACGTCGAGCACGTTGGCCGATGCCGCGCCGAGGACGGCCAGCAGGCGGGCCAGCTCACCGGGTCGGTCCGGGATCCGGACCCGCAGGCTGAGGAAGCGGCCGGCCGCGATGAGGCCGTGGCGGATCACCTTCGCCAGCAGCAACGGGTCGATGTTGCCACCGGACACGACCGCGACGACCGGGGGCTCGAACGCGCCGGGGTCGTCCATGACCGCCGCGACGGCCGCCGCGCCGGCCGGCTCGACGACGAGCTTGGCCCGCTCGAGGCACAGCACCAGCGCCCGGGCGAGGCTGTCGTCGGAGACGGTGACGACGCGGTCGACGAGGTCGCGCACGTGGGCGAAGGTCACCTCGCCGGGCACCCCGACCGCGATGCCGTCGGCCATCGTCGCCATCGACGCGAGCGCCACGGGAGCCCCGGCGGCGAGAGAGGGCGGGTAGGCCGCAGCCCCCGCCGCCTGGGCCGCGACGACCTGCACGTCGGGGCGCAGCGCCTTGATCGCGACCGCGATCCCCGAGACCAGGCCGCCTCCCCCGGTGCACACCACGACGGTCCGCACCTCGGGGCACTGCTCGAGGATCTCCAGCCCGACCGTGCCCTGACCGGCGATCACGTCGGCGTGGTCGAAGGGGTGGATCAGCACCGCCCCGGTCTCCGCCGCGAAGGCGGCCGCCGCAGCAAGGGCGTGCTCGACGGTCGCGCCGACGAGCCGCACCTGTGCGCCGTACGCCTTGGTCGCCGCGACCTTCGGCAGCGGCGCGGACTCCGGCATGAAGACGGTGGCCGCGCAGCCGAGCAGCTGCGCTGCGAGGGCGACGCCCTGCGCGTGGTTGCCGGCGCTGGCGGCGACCACCCCGCCTGCGCGCTCCTGCGGGGTCAGGCCGGCGATGCGGGTGTAGGCACCACGGATCTTGAACGAGCCGGTGCGCTGGAGGTTCTCGCACTTGAGCAGCACCTCGCCGCCGACGCTCGCTGACAGTGCGCGCGACCCCTCGAGCGGGGTCGTGCGCGCGACCCCTTCGAGCAGCACCCTCGCTGCCTGGACGTCGGCGAGGGTCACGAGCGGCACAGACACGCGCGCAGTCTCGCACCGGCCGACGCAGGTGCGACGCCGCGCCGCGCGGGGCAGGATGGGCGCATGACCCGGGTGGTGCAGCGACGGCCCGTCCTGCGCCTCACCGCGGGCGAGCCAGACCGCCGGGCACCCGACTCCCTCGCCGGCGAGGAGCCGCTCGAGATCCGCGTCGCGGGCCGTCCCTTCGCCGTGACGATGCGCACTCCCGGCGCCGACCTCGACCTCGCCGCCGGCTTCCTCGTGAGCGAGGGCGTCGTCAGCCGGGCCGATCAGCTGCGCACGATCCGCTACTGCACCGACAACCCCGACACCTACAACGTCCTCGACGTCACCCTCGCCGACGGGGTCGACCTCCCCCCGCACCTCGAGCGCAGCACCTACGTCTCGTCGTCGTGCGGGGTCTGCGGGAAGGCCAGCGTCGACGGGGTGAGGACCACCTCGGCGTACGACGTGGCGCGCGACGACGTCCGCGTCCCCGCCGACGTGCTGCGCGCGCTGCCCTCGACCCTGCGCGCCGCGCAGGACGCCTTCGACGCCACCGGCGGCTTGCACGCCGCCGGGCTGTTCACCGCTGACGGCACGCTGCTGTGCGCCCGCGAGGACGTCGGCCGGCACAACGCCGTCGACAAGGTCGTCGGGTGGGCGCTGCGCGAGCAGCGGCTGCCGCTGATCGCGACGGTGCTGCTCGTCTCCGGGCGGGCATCGTTCGAGCTGGCCCAGAAGGCCGTGATGGCAGGCCTTCCTGTGCTGGCCGCGGTCAGCGCGCCGTCGTCGCTCGCGGTCGACCTCGCCGTCGAGAGCGGGCTCACCCTGGTCGGTTTCCTGCGCGGGCCGTCGATGAACGTCTACGCCGGCCACGAGCGGCTCACGTGAGGGACGCGCCCCGCGACGACGTCGGTGACGCCGACCTGTCGGTCGGAACGCCCAAAGAATGGGCGGCCGGCGTACCCGGTGTCCTGCACTCCCTCGGGCACGCCCGCGACCACCTCGGGCCGGTGCGCACGGTGCGGACCCTGCTGCGGCTCAACCAGGTCGACGGCGTCGACTGCCCCGGCTGCGCCTGGCCGGAGGGCCACGACCGCAAGAAGGCGGAGTTCTGCGAGAACGGCGTGAAGGCCGTCGCCGAGGAGGCGACCCTGCGCCGCATCCCCAGCGGCTTCTGGGCCGAGCACGCCGTGAGCGAGCTCGCGCAGCGGTCGGGATACTGGCTCGGGCAGCAGGGCCGGCTCGTCGAGCCGCTGCTCAAGCGGGCCGGCAGCGACCACTACGAGCCGGTCGACTGGGACACCGCGCTCGACGTCGTCGCCGAGGAGCTGCGGGCCCTCGGCGACCCCGACCAGGCGTCGTTCTACACCTCGGGCCGCACCTCCAACGAGGCCGCGTTCCTCTACCAGCTGCTGGTCCGCGCCTACGGCACCAACAACCTGCCGGACTGCTCCAACATGTGCCACGAGTCGAGCGGCCTCGCGCTGACCGAGACAATCGGCATCGGCAAGGGCTCGGTCACCCTCGACGACCTCGAGCAGGCTGAGGTCATCCTCGTCATGGGCCAGAACCCCGGCACCAACCACCCGCGGATGCTCACCGCGCTGCAGGCCGCCAAGAAGGCGGGCGCCACGATCGTCGCGGTCAACCCACTGCCCGAGGCGGGGCTGCTGCGCTTCAAGGACCCGCAGAAGCCTTCGGGGGTCGTCGGTCGCGGCACGGACATGGCCGACCAGTTCCTCCAGATCCGGGTCAACGGCGACCTCGCGCTGCTGCAGGCCGTCAACAAGCGCCTCGTCGAGACGGGCGCGGTCGACGAGCGCTTCGTCGCCGAAAAGACAGAGGGCTACGCCGCGCTCGTCGCGCACCTCGCGCAGGTGGACGACGACGTCGTACGCCGTGCGACCGGTCTGCACGACGGCGAGATCGAGGAGCTGGTGTCACGGCTCGCGGGCGCCGAGCGGATCGTCGTCTGCTGGGCGATGGGCCTCACCCAGCACAAGAACTCCGTCGCGACGATCCGCGAGGTCGTCAACCTGCTGCTGCTGCGCGGCGCGATCGGCAAGCCGGGCGCGGGCGTCTGCCCGGTGCGCGGGCACAGCAACGTGCAGGGCGACCGGACGATGGGCATCTGGGAGAAGCCGCCGCCGGAGCTGCTCGACGGTCTGCGCGCCGAGTTCGGCTTCGAGCCGCCGGCCGCGGACGGCCTCGACACCGTCGACACGATCCGGGCCCTGCGCGACGGCCGCGTACGGGCCGTCGTCGCGATGGGCGGCAACTTCGTCGCGGCCACCCCCGACTCCGCCGTCACCGAGGCCGCGGTGCGGTCGGCCCGGCTGACCGTGCACGTCGCGACCAAGCTCAACCGCTCCCACACCGTCACCGGCGAGGTCGCCGTCCTGCTGCCATGCCTGGGCCGCACCGAGCGCGACGTGCAGGCGAGCGGCGAGCAGGTCGTGACCGTCGAGGACTCGATGTCGTCGGTCCACGCCTCCCGCGGTCGGCTCGAGCCGGCGTCACCGCTGCTGCGCTCTGAGGTCGCGATCGTCTGCGGCCTCGGTGAGCGGCTCGCGCCGGCCCTGCCGTGGGCGCGGTTCCGCGACGACTACTCCTCGATCCGCGAGGCGATCGAGCGAGTGGTGCCGCACTGCGAGGGCTACGCGTCCCGGTCGGTCGCCCCGGGCGGCTACCTGCTGCCGCACGCCTCGCGAGGCCGACAGGTCTTCGCGACCCCGTCGGGGCTCGCGCAGTTCTCGGTCAACGAGCTCGTCGTCGTCGAGGTCCCTCCGGGTCGGCTGCTGCTGCAGACCGTGCGCTCGCACGACCAGTACAACACCACGATCTACGGCCTCGACGACCGCTACCGCGGCGTCACCGGAGGCCGCCGCGTCGTGTTCGTGCACCCCTCCGACGTCGCCGCCCTGGGGCTCACCGACGGTGCGATGGTCGACCTCGTCAGCGAGTGGAACGACGGCGAGCGCACCGCCCCGGGCTTTCGCGTCGTGGCCTACCCGACGGCCCGCGGCTGCGCGGCGGCGTACTTCCCCGAGACCAACGTGCTCGTGCCGCTGGACTCCACCGCGGACGGCTCGCAGACCCCCACGTCCAAGTCCGTCGTCGTCCGCCTCGTCCCCGCCTGAGGGCCCGCCGCCCCGCCCGCGTGATCAACAGGGGATCTGCACGCGACACTCCGACGCGTCCCGTGCAGATCGCCTGATGATCACCGGGGTCGGAGCGTGGGCCGAGGGGCGGCGAGCCCCTCAGGGGAAGACGAGCAGGGACGCGGTGAAGCCGTGCAGTGCGTTGCGGCCGGCCACCGGGCCGATCTCGCCACCGGCGAAGAAGCCCGCGACCCCGTCGACGGCGAGCGCCTCGCGCACCACCGTGACGTCGTGCGACGCCCCGCCGTGGGCGCTGCCGAACAGATGCGCCCCCCGGCCGTTGCAGCTGAAGACCAGCGCGCCACCGACCGGTGCCGGGACCTGCTGACGTAGGTGCCACAGCATCGTGCGCAGCTCCGCATCGGCGGCATCGGCATCGCGGACCTGCAGCCGCACGGTCTGGCCGACCTCGACCTGGTCGCCGACCACCAGGCCACCCGACGACGGGTCCACGCCGAGGATGCCCCGCACCAGGTAGTCGTGCTCCTCGGCGTACTCGTCGGCGGCGATGCCCAGCTGCAGACCGCCGCTGGCGAGCGCCTGGTCGGCGGGGTCGAGGGTGGTGAGGACCTCCTCGACCTTGCGGACCGCGGGCACCCCGGCGAGGGCGTGCACGACCCCGCCCTCCGACGCCGTGACGGTCATCGCCGGGCCTACCGGCCGGCAGCCCTGCGAGACGAGCGTGCGGACCTCGACGCCACCGAGCAGGATCCCGACGGCGCCGCGGTCGACGACGCGGCCGTCGACGAACAACCGCGTCGACCCCTGTCCCGCGGGCCCGGTGGCGACCCCGCCCACGATCGGGAGCCCGGGCAGCGCGGTGTTGGCCTGGTCGACGAAGCCGTCGACGGGGAAGCTCCACGGATCGGCGAGGAGTACGACGACCTCGTCGCGGTCGCGCTCCGGCATGCCGACGACGGCCATCCCCGCGTCGGCTCGCATCACCTCGAGGTGGAAGGTCCGGACCCGGGCCTCGGGCAGGACGGCGGCCCACGCGCTGACCGCGCTCGAGCCCTCGACGCCCTGTCCGCCACCGATGACCCCACCCGCGGTGCAACCGAGGACCGCGGCTCCGGGCACCAGGGCGGCGACCCGCTCCCCCGCGGCCGCGGCGTCGTCGGCAGTCGCCGCGGTGACGAAGAAGACGACAAGGTCGGGGGTGCGGCCCTGCAGCGGGGCGAGCGCCTGCGCGACGGCCGTCTCGGCCGCGCGCACCACGTCGGCGTCGATGCCGATGCCGTCTCCGAAGCGCGCCACCCCTCCATCCAACCCTGCCCGCGCGAAGACCTCCTCGTGGTGGTCCTCGACAGCAGCGCCCGGACTGCGCATGGTCGACGTCGCAGCTGGCGGGTCCGCCACGGCCTCGTGTCCGTCCACAGATCCGGGCTGACCCCTGTCGCGCACATCGGACTCGGCCCACGCTGTCGCCATGACGCGTGACACCGACGCCGAGGAGGCGCAGCATGAGTGCCATGTCCGCCACGATCCCTGACCGACCGCTGCTCCCACCCGGGCCGTGGACGGTCGACGACCTCGACGACTTCCCCGAGGGCGACACCACGCGCTACGAGCTCATCGACGGGGCGCTCATCGTGAGCGCTGAGCCGTCGCTGCAGCACCAGCGAGTCAGCGCCGCCCTTCTCCGGCAGCTCGAGGACGCCGCGCCCGACGACCTCGAGGTGTTCCTGCCCGTCGACGTCAGGCTGTCACCGACCCGCCTGATCGCGCCCGACATCACCGTGGTCCGCCGCGACGACGCGACCGGCCGGCGCATCGAGGCCGTCCCGCTGCTGGTCGTCGAGGTCCAGTCGCCGACCACCCGCGCGATCGACCTCGTCCTCAAGCGGCAGGCGCTGCAGGACAGGGGTGTCCCGTCGTACTGGCTGGTCGAGCCCGACGCCCTCGAGGTCACCGTCCTCGAGCTGCAGGACGGGGCGTACGTCGAACGCGCGCGCGTGACAGCGGGCGAGTCCGTCGAGCTGACCCAACCCTTCCCCGTCACCCTGTCACCGGGCGACCTGGTGCGACGTCGCTGACCCGGACGTAGGGTCGGGGAGTGAACGTCCCTGACCCCACCTCCCTCGGCGCGCTGCGCGACAGCGGTCACGTGCACAAGACGGTCAAGCAGGAGGTGCGCGACAACCTCCTCCACAAGCTGGCGAAGGGCGAGACGGCCTTCCCGGGCATCCTCGGCTTCGACGCCACCGTCATCCCGCAGGTCGAGCGGGCGCTGCTCGCCGGTCACGACCTCGTGCTGCTCGGCGAGCGCGGCCAGGGCAAGACCCGGCTGATCCGCACCCTCACCGGACTGCTCGACGCGTGGACGCCGGTCATCACCGGCTGCGAGATCAACGACCACCCCTACGACCCGGTCTGCGTGCGCTGCCAGCGGCTCGTGGCCGAGCAGGGCGATGCGACGCCGGTGTCGTGGAAGGGCCGGTCGCAGCGCTACGGCGAGAAGCTCGCGACGCCCGACACCTCGGTCGGAGACCTCATCGGTGACGTCGACCCGATCAAGGTGGCCGAGGGGCGCACCCTCGGTGACCCGGAGACCGTCCACTACGGCCTCGTGCCCCGCACCAACCGCGGCATCTTCAGCGTCAACGAGCTGCCCGACCTCGCCGAGCGGATCCAGGTCTCGCTACTCAACGTCCTGGAGGAGCGCGACATCCAGGTCCGCGGCTACACCCTGCGGCTGCCCCTCGACCTGCTGCTCGTCGCAAGCGCCAACCCCGAGGACTACACCAACCGCGGCCGCATCATCACCCCGCTCAAGGACCGCTTCGGCGCCGAGGTCCGCACCCACTACCCCGTGCGGCTCGAGGACGAGGTCGCGGTCATCCGCCAGGAGGCGGTGCTGTCGTGGGAGACCACACCGTGCGTCGTCCCCGACCACCTGCTCGACATCGTCGCCCGCTGGACCCGACTGGTCCGCGAGTCGCCGCAGGTCGACCAGCGCAGCGGTGTGTCGGCCCGGCTCGCGGTCGCCGCAGCCGAGACCATGGCCGCCTCAGCAGTACGCCGCTCCGCCGTCACCGCCGAGCCCGCCGTGGCCCGCGTCTGCGACCTGCCCGCCGTGGTGCCGGCCGCACGGGGCAAGGTGGAGTTCGAGTCGGCCGAGGAGGGTCGCGAGCTCGAGGTGCTGGCGCACCTGCTGCGCAAGGCCACGGCCGACACCTTCCGCGCGCTGCTCGCCGGCGTCGACCTGACCGGCCTGCAGGCCCGCTTCGAGGAGGGCGCGACCGTCGAGTCCGGCGACCTCGTCCCGGCCGCCGACCTGCTCTCCCGCCTCGGCCCAGTGCCGGGCCTCGCGGCGATCCTCAGCCGGCTCGGCGTCGAGGAGGAGTCGCCCGGCCTCGCCGCCGCGGCGCTGGAGCTCGCGATGGAGGGCCTGCACCTCAACCGCCGGCTCGCCAAGGACAGCGTCCCCGGCCGGACGGTCTACGGCGGATGACCGATCTGCACCCGGAAGCCCCCGACCCCTACGCGCTCAAGCGCCGGGTCCTGCTCACCGCCGTCGTCACCCTCGCGCTGTTCGTCACCCTCGGCGCGGTCGCCGACGCGACCGGTGGCGGACCGCTCATGGTGATCGGCGGCTTCGTGCTCATCTACGCCTTCGTCATGCGCCCGATGATGAAGCCGGTCCGCGAGGCCCTCGCGCTGCGCCGCGCCCTGGCCTTCCGGGCCTGGCAGGAGCAGCAGGAGCACGAGCTGGGGCGGCCGTGAGCGAGCAGCCGCAGGCGTTCTCCAAGGAGCACCGCCAGGCCGAGCGGGCCCGCATCGCGCGGCTCAACCGGCTACCCGGCCCCTTCCAGACCTACGCCGACCGCGGCCGCCGCGAGGTCGTCGCCGTCAACCTGCTGCAGGCCCTGCTCGTCGTCGTGGTCACCCTCGTCGCCTGCCGCGTCGTGACCGGGGAGTGGTTCCCCCGATACGTCGCGATCGTCGCTCTCGGCGTCTCCGTCACCGTCACCGCCCTGAACCGCCGGGCCAACGCGCGGGCGCTCGCCCATGAGTGACGGCCCGTCGCTGGTCGACCCCGGCACCGGGCTGTCGCGGGTCCTGCGCGAGTGGGCCGGCACCTCGCTGCTGCGCAAGGCCCTCACGCTGCTGCTTCAGTTCGGCCCGGTCCTGCTCGGCGCCGGCTTCCTGCCCGCCGCGCTCGACGGCTCGCTGCTCGCCCGCGTCGTGGTGGGTCTCGCTGTCACCGCCGTGCTCGCCTACAAGACCGTCGACGTGCGGATCACCCGGCGCGACGACCCGTCGAAGGCCGCGCGATGAGCCAGCCCGCCTACCGCTACGGGGAGTGGCACGGCGGGCGCGACCCGCTGGAGCCGCCGTACGACGTCGCGGCTGCTCTCGACGAGATCGGCGACCGGGTGCTCGAGGGCTCCTCGCCGCGGCAGGCGCTGCGCGACCTGCTGCGCCGCGGCACCGACGGCCTGCGTGGCCTCGACGACCTGCGCCGCCAGGTGTCGAAGCGGCAGCGGGAGGCCCGCCAGCGGGGCCGGCTCGACGGCACGCTCGAGCAGGTCCGCGAGCTGCTCGACAAGGCCGTCGAGCTCGAGAAGCAGGCGCTGTTCCCCGACCCGTCCGACGCGGCGCGCCTGGCCGAGATGGAGCTCGACGCGCTGCCGTCCGACACCGCCCGCGCGGTCCAGCAGCTGCAGGACCACCCGTGGCGGTCGGCTGAGGCCAAGGCCGCCTACGACGAGATCCAGGACCTGCTGCGCCGCGAGGTGCTCGACAGCCAGTTCCGCGGGATGAAGCAGGCGCTGGAGGGCGCGACGCCCGAGGCGATGCAGGCCGTCAAGGACATGCTCGCCGACCTCAACGCGATGCTCGCCGCCGACGCCCGCGGCGAGCACACCCAGGAGCAGTTCGACGACTTCATGGCCAAGCACGGCCAGCACTTCCCGTCGGAGCCGAAGGACCTCGAGGAGCTCGTCGACGACCTGGCCCGCCGCGCCGCCGCCCAGCAGCGGCTGATGGACTCACTGACCCCGCAGCAGCGCGAGGAGCTGCAGGGCCTGATGTCCGGCGCGATGGACCCCGACCTCGCCTCGCAGATGGCGCAGCTCGGTGACTCTCTGCGCGCGCTGCGCCCCGACCTGCCGTGGGGCGGGCGCGAGCGGATGCGCGGCGAGGACGGCCTTGGGATGGGCGACGCGACCTCCGCCCTCGAGGAGCTCGGCGACCTCGCCGACCTCGAGGCCGCGCTGTCGCAGGACTACCCGGGCGCCTCCCTCGACGACATCGACGAGGACGCCGTGCAGCGCGCGCTCGGCCGCGGTGCCGTCGACGACGTCGCCGCGCTGCGCCGCATCGAGCGCGAGCTCACCGAGCAGGGCTACCTCGCGCGCGACAGCCAGGGCCGGCTGGAGCTCTCACCCCGAGCCGTACGACGACTGGGCGCGACGGCCCTGCGGCGGGTGTTCACCGGGCTGGAGTCCCGGGGCCGCGGCGGCCACGACGTCCGTAACGCCGGCGCGGCCGGCGAGGCGACCGGGTCGAGCCGCGCGTGGGAGTTCGGCGACGAGCAGCCGCTCGACGTCGTACGCACCGTGCGCAACGCCGTGCTGCGCAGCGGCGGCACGTCCACCCGGCTCGCGGTCGAGGACTTCGAGGTCGTCGAGACCGAGCGGCGCACCTCCGCCGCGGTCGCGTTGCTCGTCGACCTGTCGTTCTCGATGGAGCTGCGCGGCACCTGGGGCGTCGCCAAGCAGACAGCCCTAGCGCTGCACTCGCTGGTGTCGACGCAGTTCCCGCAGGACGCGATCGAGGTCATCGGCTTCAGCGACCTCGCGCAGGTGCTGCGCCCGGAGCAGCTCGTGGGGCTCGACGCGCAGCGGGTGCAGGGCACCAACCTGCAGCACGCGCTGATCCTCGCGGGCCACTTCCTCGCCAAGCACCCCGACAGCGAGCCGGTCGTGCTGATCGTCACCGACGGTGAGCCGACCGCCCACCTCGAGCGCGACGGCCGGCCGTTCTTCTTCTGGCCGCCGGTGCCCGAGACCCTCGAGCTGACGATGGCGGAGGTCGAGCGGCTGACCCGGCGCGGCGCCACCATCAACGTCTTCATGCTCGACGACGAGCCTCGGCTGATGCGCTTCGTGAAGCACCTCGCCACCCGCAACGGCGGGCGGGTCTTGCGCCCCGACCCGACTCGGCTCGGCGAGTTCGTCGTGAGCGACTACCTGCGTGCCCGCCGCGGTCGTCGAGGACGCTAGGTCCTGCGGAAGGACAGCGCCGCGAGCACCAGGGTGGTGCGGCCGTCCCGCAGGCCGTCGAGGGATGCGACGGCGTCGCGTACGGCCGGCGACGGCAGGACGGGCCGCGCCCGGTCCCGTCCTGGAAGGGCGCTACCCGCGTCCGGGCTCGAGCGCCCTGAGTGCTGCGCGCGGCGGTCACGACGAGGGCGTTGGAGGGAGCCAACCAGGCGAACGAGCCCCACGCGACGGCGGCCGGCAGCGCCGCTCCGATCCCCGCGCGCCATCGCATGCCGTGACAGATGGTGCGACACCGCTGCAACCGGCGCAAGGGGGGCAGCAGGAATGTCGCTGTGGTCGGCGAACACTGCTGTCACCTACTGTCACAGCACCAGCGCAGAGTGGAAGGCCTCGACATGCAGCAGCCCGAGTTCGGCAAGTTCGGCGGCAAAGTGGGCATCGCGCTCGCCGCCGTCGGTCTCATCGCCATCCTCATCGGCTACAACGGCGCAGCCGGCCAGCTCACGATCCTGGGCCAGCTCCCCTACGTCATCTCCGGCGGCGTGCTCGGCATCGCCTTCGTCATCCTCGGCGCGGCGATGCTCGTGGTGCAGTCGCACCGCGAGGACCGCGCCCGCCTCGAGGCCAAGCTCGACGAGCTCGTCGAGGCCATCGGCGGCAGCGCCGCAGCCGGTCCCGCCCGACACGTCGCGTCGCCCAGCGACCTGTCCGGCCTCGTCGTCGCCGGCACCGCGAGCTACCACACAGCCGGCTGCCGTCTGGTGGACGGTCGCGAGGAGACCAGCTACCTCACTCCCGCCGAGGCGCAGGAGCGCGAGCTGAAGGCCTGCCGGGTCTGCCAGCCCGACCTGGCGCAGACCAACGTCACGGTCCGCTAGACCCACGAGACGACACGAGGCCGGCCCCCGAGGGGGCCGGCCTTCGTCGTACCCGGGCCCGCTCATCGCGCTGATCTACCGCAGAGGGGGCGCGACACACCGCCCGGCGGCGCACCGACCGGAAGATCACCGCCCAGGTGGGGCCGCGCGGGTCAGCTGGCGGCGTCCTCGGTGTCACCGAGGTAGGTCTTGCGGAGCTCGCCGGACTCCTCGAGCTCCTTGCCGCGGCCGTCGAAGGTCAGCGTGCCCTTCTCCATGATCAGGGCCTGGTCGGCGTAGGGCAGCACGCCGACGTTCTGCTCGACGATGATGACCGTCACGCCGTCGTCGTTGATCTGCGACACAACCTGGAACACCGTCTGCGCGAGCTTGGGCGACAGCCCGAGCGACGCCTCGTCGATCATCAGCATCCGCGGCTTGCTCATGATGGCGCGCCCGATCGCGAGCATCTGCTGCTCGCCGCCGGACAGCGTGCCGGCCATCTGGTCCTTGCGCTCGTCGAGGCGCGGGAAGTAGCCGAAGACCTGCTGCACGGTCTCGTCGATCTTGTTGCGGTCCTTGCGCGACCAGGCGCCGAGCTCGAGGTTCTTCATGACCGACAACCCGGGCCACACCCGCCGCCCCTCGGGGCTCAGCGAGATGCCGGACTTCACGACGAACGGCGCGTCCTTGCCGGAGATCTTCTTGCCATCGAAGCGCACCTCGCCGCCCCACGCGGGCAGCAGCCCGGCGAGGCAGTTGATGGTGGTGGTCTTGCCGGCGCCGTTGAGGCCGAAGATGACCGCGGTCTCGCCCTCCTCCACGGAGAACGAGATGCCCTGCAGGACGGGCAGCGAGCCGTAGCCGGTGCGCAGGTCCTCGACCTCGAGCAGGCTCACGCGTCGCCCCCCGACTTCTTCGTACGACGCCGAGCGGGCGCCTCGGGGGCTGCCCCGGCGGTGGTCGCGGTCTTCTTCGGCGCGGCCCGCTTGCGGGCCGGCTTGGGAGCCGGGGGCGCAGGAGCGACGACCTCCTCCGGGTGCTCGAGCCGGTGCTCGAGCTGCGCGTCGAGGGCGGCGTCTTCCTCGGTCTCCTGGGTCTGTTCCAGGGCCTCGGGCGCCTCCCCACCTAGGTAGGCCGCGACGACCTCCGGGTGGGTCTGGATGAAGCTCGGCTTGCCCTCGGCCAGCAGCCGGCCGAAGTTGAGGACGTAGACGTGGTCGCAGACCCGCAGCACCAGGGGAACGTGGTGCTCGATGACGAGCATCGTCAGGGCGAACTCGCGGCGCAGCACCAGCAGCCGCTCACCGAGCTCGTTGGACTCCTCCGGGCCCATGCCCGAGGTCGGCTCGTCGAGCAGCAGGATGTCGGGGTCGGTCGCCAGCGCGCAGCCGAGCTCGAGGAGCTTCAGCGTGCCGTAGGACTGACCGCCGACCCGCTTGTCGCGGATGTCCGACAGCCCCAGCAGGTCGAGGATCGCCTCGGCCTTAGCGGTCAGCTCGCGCTCGGCCTTGAGCGAGTTGGACGCCCCGATGAGGCCGCTGGCGACGTCGTATCCCGCCTTGGCGTGCTGCGCGGTCTTGAGGTTCTCCAGCGCGGTGGCGCTCTTGACCATGCCGACGTTCTGGAAGGTGCGGCCGAAGCCCATCCGCGCCTTGACGTGCGGGGGCGCCTTGGTGACGTCCTTGCCGCGGTAACGCACGGTCCCGGTGTTGGGCTTGTAGAAGCCGGTGATGCAGTTGAAGGCGGTGGTCTTGCCCGCACCGTTGGGCCCGATCAGGCCGACGATCTCATACTCGTTGACGGTGAGCGTGAGGTCCTGCAGCGCCTGCAGACCACCGAAGCGGATAGACAGGTCGTTGATCTCAAGCACGGACATTGGAGCCCTCCACCGTGCCGGGACCAGACTCCTTGTCGCCGTGCAGGAGCGCGTGGACGTCGAAGCGCTTGCCGGCCAGCCAGTCGGTGTAGGGCTTGATCTGCTGCCCGATGCCACCGGGGTACTGCACGATCGTCAGCAGCAGGCCGAGCGCGCCGAGGAAGCCGACCGCGAACTGCTCGAGGTTGGCCTCCGTGCCGCTGCCCTCACTTGACACCAGCCCGACGAGGAACTGCTGCACCCCGTGCAGCCAGGTCTCCTCCAGCAGATACGACAGCGAGGCGAACAGCGAGGCGCCGAGGATGACGCCGAGCCGCGAGCCGAGACCACCGACGACCGTCATGAGCACGAAGGTCAGCGCCAGGTTGAATCCGAAGCCGGACGCGGTGACGATGCCGATGCGGTACGCCAGCAGCGCGCCTGCGACTCCGGCGAGCGTCCCGGACAGGACGAACGCAAGCAGCTTGAAGGCCGTGACGTTGATGCCGAAGGCCTCTGCGACCCGCTCGTTCTCCTTCAGCGCGAGCAGCGCGCGGCCGGTCTTGGTCTTCAGCAGCCGCCAGTCGATGTAGCAGGCGACGACGAGGAACGCTAGGCAGAAGAAGAAGAAGTTGCGGTCCGAGAACAACCACTCGGGGCGGTTGGCCGGCTGGCCGCCGCCGCCGTTGGTGAGCCACTCGACCTCGAACAGCGACTCACCCAGGGTCAGGCCGAACACCAGCGTGATGAGCGCCAGGTAGAGGCCGGTGATGCGCAGCGCCGCGAGCCCCATCAGCAGCGCGAAGGCGGCGCCTACGAGCCCGGCGACCAGGAAGGTCAGTCCGAAGGGGACGCCTCTGACGGTCAGCGCGTAGGCCGCACTGAACGCCCCGATGCCGTAGAAGCCGCTGTGACCCAGAGAGAGCTGCCCGGTGTAGCCGATGAGGATGTTGAGGGACAGCCCCACGATGGCGTAGATGCAGGCGTCCGCGGCCACCGGTGAGAACGCCTCGTCGTTGGGGATGCGCCACAAGAAGACGTAGAGCAGCGGCAGCAGCACAAGCAGTCGAGGGATCCACCGGGTCATGCCGAAGTCCCGGCCCGTGCTGGCCGTGACGGTCTCCCCCTCGGCAGCGGCCGCCGCACTCGAGACGGCGAGCGTCATCAGGTCTCCTTGCCGAGCAGACCGGCGGGCCGAACAAGCAGCACGACGACGAGGGCGACGAACAGGATCACGCTGCCCGAGCCTGGCAGGACGTCTCGCGACACGTTGGTCTCCACCAGCGACTGCAGGATCCCGATGACGACCCCGCCGAGAAAGGCACCGGGAAGGGCAGTGATCCCGCCGAACACCGCCGCCGTGAACGCCGGCACGAGCGCCACCCCGGTGAGGATGCCAGGGGCGAGCTGGCCGAGGCTGCCGGCCAGCAGGATCCCCGCGACCGCCCCGAGCACACCGGCGATCCCCCACGTCAGGGCCGAGGTGCGCTCGACGCTGATGCCAACGAGCCGGGTGGCCGTGGGCTCCTGCGAGACCGCGATGATCGCCGTCCCGGTGCGGGTCCGGCTGAAGAACAGCGCGGACACCACCGCGAGGACCGCCAGCACCAGGATGATCAGGCCACTGAGGTTGGTGACCCGCAACGAGTCCGTGAGCAGCAGGTCGCCGCCGATGACGCTGACGGCACCGCGCGGTGTGGGTCCGGCGAGGAAGCCTTCCACAGCGATGAGCAGCAGCGTCACCCCGGCGGTCGCGACGACCACGGTCACCTTCGGAGCGGAGAACAGCGGCCGGACGACGAGCCGCTCGACCGCCAGCCCGAGCAGCAGGCCGGTGAGGAGCCCGACGACGATCGCCGCCCACACCGGCATCTTCGGGAACGGCCCCGCCCCCTCACTGGCGAACGCCGTCATGAAGGCCGCGAACGTGCCGAACTCCGCCTGGGCGAAGTTGAAGATCCGGCCGCTCTTGTACAGCAGGACGATGCCCAGGCCCAGTAGGCCGTAGATCGAGCCTTGTACGACGCCGGAGACCACAGGATTGAGGACAGCGAGGGCCGTCACCTCCACGCGGACTCCTCCTTGGTCGCTGGGTGCGTCACTTGCTGAATGTGTCGATGGTCTGCACGACACCGGTGGTGCCGTTGCACGTGATCTTGTTGAGCGGGGCCGCTGTGCCGCCGAAGCGTGGGCCACCGTTGTACACCGCTGCGGGGCTGACACCGCCCTGGACACTCCCGGCGGCCAGCGCCTTGATGAAGCTTTCCCGGGTCAGGGGCCCCTTGACCAGGTTGAAGGCCTGCTCGAGGCCCTGCATGCCACCCCAGATTCCACCCTCGATGTCGTCGGTGAACGCCGGGGCGCCGGTGGCCCGCTTCTGCGCCGTCACCTTGTCCGGAGCCGGGTGGAAGTAGAAGCCGCGGTAAGCACCTGCCGCGCCGCGGCAGGCCAGGTCGGCCACCGACTGGATACCGAACGAGGGCCCGGGGCCGGTGTAGACAGGATCGGGGTAGGACTTCACGCACAGGCCGAAGAACAGCGGCTGGCCGAGGAAGTAGACGCTCTCGTAGCCACCGGCCCGCAGCTGACCCGCCAGCGTCTCGCAGTTCACCGGGGCCTTCTCGGTGAGGTAGACGTCGTTGTCGGGGTTGAAGTCGCCGAGCCGCCCGGTCACGCCGTCGGCGTTCTTGAGCAGCTCGACGATGGACTCGCGAGCGTCCTTGAAGTTCGGCGTGCCGGTGATGACCACGGCCCACTTCTTCTTGAGATAGCCGTACTTTTCTGCAGCCTTGATCACGAGCGGCGCCTGCTGGCGGTAGGTCAGCGACGTTGCGAAGTAGTTCGGCCGCCCGTCCAGGCCAGCTTCCGTTACACCTGAGGACAGGTAGGGGACGTTGCCGCGCGCGAGCACCTGGCTCTGTCCGCAGGCCTGGATCTGGTCGGTGCCGGCGCCTCCCATGATCAAAAACGAGGTCTTCGCCGCGGCGTTGCACGCGCGCAGCGCATCCTGGGCGTTGTACTTGTCATCCACCGCTTCGGCTTTGACCCTGAAGCCACCGAGGATGAGCCGCGGACCGCCGTTGGGGCCGCTCTTCTCCCAGTACTTGGGTCCACCCGACCGGAAACTCTCCTGCGGCACGCCCGCTCCGGTGAGCGGTCCGTGCAGGGTGATCGTGATCGTCTTGTTCTTGAAGTCGATGCCGGTGGTGTTGCCGACACCGGGCTGGGGGGCCTGGCCGCCGGCGGTCGTGGTCGTGCCCGAGCCGCCGGTGCCGGACCCGCTGGCGCCGGACCCACTGGTCCCGGACCCACTGGTCCCGGTCGTGAGCGTCCCCGAGGTCGAGCCCGAGGTGCCGGTCGTGAGCCCCCCGGTGGTGCCCGTCGTGGTGGTGCCGTCGGTCGTGCCGGTCGTCATCCCCGCGTCGCCGCCGCTGCCGACGTCGCCGATGCCTCCCGCGCCGCCACCGCCCGTGGCGAGCTGGTCCTTGACGTCCTGCTTGAGACCGCAGGCGGAGGTGACGAGGGCGCTGGCCAGCACGGCCACCGCCAGGCTGCGCCGGTGGTCACGGGCGTGAGTCATGAGTGCTCCGGGGATTAGACGGGCGGCTGGGTTGCCGGGGGGCGAGGCGATGGTGCTCAGCAGGTCAGACAGGCAGGGCGCGGCCGAGAGCGGGGTGCGCCGAGGTCCCGGGGCGTTGGCGGTCGGCCAGGGCGCGGGACAGGCGGGACTTCCCGACAGTGGCGGTGGGGACCCGGCCGTCGCCCATGATCAGCGACAGCATCGCGAGCAGCGCCGCGAGTCCGAGGGCGGCCAGCCACAGCGAGGTGTCTGGGCGCAACGACTCGAGAGCGACCGGCGTCGTGGCGACGATCTGCGGCGCGGGCTGCGGGACGACGCCCGCAACGGGAGCCGGGACATTGGGGACGGTCGGCGGCGGCACCGAGCCGGTGTCGAGCGGGGGCGGCGGCGCGACGCTGCCACCGAAGCCGCCGAGGTCGACGGGCGGTGCGGTGTCGGTCGGGAACTCCACCGGCGGGCTCGTCACGGGCAGCTCTTCGAGCGGAGCCTCCGGTGCCGTGTACTCCACGGTGAGCTTGGCCTCGCTGGCCTTCGCGAAGACCACCTGGAACGGCGTGGTGCGCGCGCCGGCGGCAGGCAGCAGCGCGATGCCGTCGTTGATGTCGATCCACATGGCGGCAGTCTTGGTGATGTCGAACTCGTAGGCCTTCCCGTCGGCGCTCGCCTTGCCGGGGGCGGAGGCGACGTCGCACATGGCCGACGGTGCGTCCTCGATGGCCGCCCCGTCCTCGCCGAAGAAGCCCTCGGGGCCCGCCGGGCAGGCGACGACCTTCGCGGGTTCAGCGCCGAAGGTGGCGTCGGCCTCGGTGCTCGGGACCAGCGGTAGGCGCAGGACGGCTTTCGTGACAGTGCTGCCGCGCTCGACCGAGAGCAGGTCGAACAGGATGAACGACATCTTGTCGATGATGTCCGCCCGAGCGGCGACGGGCAGGTTGCCGGCGCTCACCGTGTCGACACCCAGGTTGTTCGGCTGGGCCGTCTCAGGGATGCTCGCCGGCAGAGCGTCGGGCTTGCGGATGCCGGTGGACGAGAAGTAGCCGCTCGTCACCCCCGCGAGGGTGGTGGACTCGGCGTAAGCCGGGGAGACGCCCATCAACGGCACCGTCCCGCACGCGAGCGCGATGGCCCCCATCATCCGTACGGCCCTGCTCACAACTGCCTCCTCGACGGGGTGACACGGGTCACCCGAACAGCCTACTTTTCGTCACGGATTGCCGGATTCCTGCTGGTCAGAGCCACGAATCTGCAACGCGACTCACACAGTGTGATTGCCGTCACCGCGTGCTGTCCAGGCGGGTACCCGATCAAGGACCGGTGACACCCTCAGGCAGGCGGGTTGGCCAGCGTCCAGCCGCGGATCGGGTCGCCGGCGGTCTGCGGGGTCTGGCGACCGTGGGGGCGCTGGCGCAGCGTGATCGACTGCGCGTAGTAGGTCGAGTAGCGCAGGGCCTCGCCGACGGTGACGACCTTGTTGCCGTTGGCGTCGGCGTTGCCCTGGCGCATCGACAGGTCGAACAGCAGCCCGGTCCACACCGACATGCCCCACGGTGGGTACTCGTAGGACTTCTGCACCGCGTTGGAGCTCGCCGAGAGCAGCCTGTCGTTCGACGGCAGGCCGGGCAGGAACGACCCCGCCTCGCAGCCGGCGATGTCGAACCACGCCTTGCCCTTGACCTGCCCGAGCAGCTGGGTGACCTGGCTGTCCATGACCCAGTCGCGGTCGATCGGCCACAGCGCCTCGCGCTGCCCGCCGAACTGCTTCACGTGGCCGCTGTAGTGGAAGAACGTGAAGGTCTTGCCGGCCTGCGACTTCGAGGCGAGCCAGCGCATCCCGTCGCGCAGCGCCTTGCCCGTGACCTGGTTGTCGGTGAGCAGCCGGATGTTCTCCCGCGGCCAGCCCTGCGACTGGAGGTACGTCGAGATGTAGCGGACGTCGTTGACCGACCCGATGGTGTCCTTGGTCGGCGACCGGTAGTTGGTGACGCCCGCCAGGAGGGCGTAGCGGTCCTCGGGTGCGGCGAAGCGGGTCGGCGCGGGGTCGAACTGCGGGCCCGGGGGCGGGCCGAGGGCGGGCGCCGGCACGGACGCGGCGCGCTTCTTCGGCGGCGCGACCTTGACCGCGGGCTTCTTCTTCACGACCACCGGGGTGGGCGTCGGGGTCGGGGCCGCGACGACCGGCGCGGGCGCCGGGGCGGCCGCGGCGACGGGCGGCTCGACGACGTCGAGCGCCACCACGGCCACACCGGCGGCGAGAACGGCCGCGGCAGCCCACGCGGTGGCCTCGACGAGCCAGCGCGGGGCGCGGCGCGGGTGGCGCGACTGGGACGTGGTCACCTGTAGAGAGTCGGCACCGCGACGCCCCGGGTCAAGCCCGGACGAACCCGACTTCCCGGACGGCCCCCGGTCAGACCCCGGCGAGGGCTTGGCGAAGGTCCTCGAGCAGGTCCTCGACGGTCTCGATGCCGACCGACAGCCGCACCAGGTCGGCGGGGACCTCGAGCTGCGACCCGGCCACCGACGCGTGCGTCATCTTCCCAGGGTGCTCGATGAGCGACTCGACGCCGCCGAGCGACTCGCCCAGGGTGAAGACCTTGGTACGCCGGCAGACCTCCAGCGCCGCGCCCTCACCGTCGGCCAGCGTGAAGGACACCATCCCGCCGTACGCCCTCATCTGCTTGGCCGCGACGTCGTGGCCCGGGTGCTCCGGCAGGCCGGGGTAGAGGACCCGTGCGACCTTGTCGCTCGCCTGCAGCAGCTCGACGACCCGCTCGGCGTTGCTGCAGTGGCGGTCCATCCGCACGCCGAGGGTCTTCGCGCCGCGCATGACCAGCCAGCTGTCGAAGGCGCCCGGGACGCCACCCATGGCGTTCTGGAAGTAGCGCAGCTCCTCGCCGAGGCCCTCGTCGGAGGTGACCAGCGCCCCGCCGACGACGTCGGAGTGGCCGCCGACGTACTTCGTCGTGGAGTGCACGACGACGTCGGCGCCGAGTGCGAGCGGCTGCTGGAGGTAGGGGCTCGCGAAGGTGTTGTCGACGACCAGCCGCGCCCCGCTGTCGTGCGCGATCGACGCCAGGCCGGCGATGTCGGCGATGCCGAGCAGCGGGTTGGTCGGCGTCTCGCACCAGATCGCCACGGTCTCCCGGCGCATCGCGGCGCGGACCGCGTCGAGGTCGGACAGCACCACCGGCGTGAAGGCGACGTCCCACTTGTCGAGGACCCGCGCGAAGATCCGGTAGGTGCCGCCGTAGGCGTCGTCGGGGATGACCAGGTGCGCGCCGGGCTTCGTCAGGACCCGCAGCAGGCAGTCCTCGGCAGCCAGGCCCGAGGCGTAGGCCAGGCCGGTCCGCCCGCCCTCGAGCGCGGCCAGGCAGGTCTCGAGCGCCGTGCGGGTCGGGTTGCCGGACCGGGAGTACTCGTAGCCCTGGTGGACCCCGACCTCGCTCTGGGCATAGGTCGAGGTCTGGTAGATCGGAACGACGACGGCTCCGGTCGTCGGGTCTGGGTCCTGGCCCGCGTGGATGGCGAGCGTCTCGAACCCGTGGGTGTCCTGCGTCCAGTCGGCCATCCCACGACGGTAGCCCCGCCCGCTTGTGGCACGTGTCTTCGCGCTCGATTGGCCCCGGCGACCGATCCTTCCTGCTTCCAGTCCGCGACGCTCGCCCGACGGTCACGCGAGCCCGCAGCCCCCTCACCTGCTCGCGCGTCCGGGTGGAAGCAGAACGGATCGGGGCGTGCGGGGGAGACCGCGGGACTAGCGTGCGGGGGTGATCGCGAGCGCGCCGGTGGAGCTGCTGCGCAGGGAGGCGGGGCTGCTCGTCCAGCGGCTGCGGGTGTGGACCCCGACGCGGTGGGGCGCGGGTGACCGGGAGCGGGTCGCACGGCACCTGGCCCAGGCGCTGGCCGACGCCGCGGCCGACCTCGAGGGGGGACCGCGATGCCTGCTGCCGGACCTCGGGAGTCCGCTCGCCCTGCCCGACCAGCTCGCGGTGACCGCGGACGACGTCGTGCGCGCGGGCCCATCCGACGAGACCGTCCGGATGCTGACGGCCCACCTGCTCCTGCACCGCCACGACCTGCTCGAGGACGACGTCCCGGACACCCTCGCCGTGCAGCTCGGGTTCGCCGACGGTGCTGAGCTGCTCGCCCGCACCAGCCAGACCTGCGGGACTTCGCCGTGCACCTGCCCGTGCGGGTGCGGCCCTCAGGAGCGCTGACGTTCTCCCAGAGCCCGGGACCGGCCGGACGACACGGGAGGGGCACGCCAGCCGGCGTACCCCTCCCGTCGTACCTGCCTGAGGGCTCTAGCTGAGGCGCTCGAACACCATCGCCATGCCCATGCCGCCACCGACGCACATGGACTCCACGCCCCACTGCTTGTCGAGGGACTGCAGGCCGTTGATCAGCGTGCCGGTGATGCGCGCGCCGGTCATGCCGAACGGGTGGCCGACGGCGATGGCGCCACCGTGGACGTTGAGCTTGTCGAGGTCGATGCCGACCTCGCGCTGCGACGACAGGACCTGCGCGGCGAACGCCTCGTTGATCTCGTAGAGGTCGATGTCGTCGACGGTCTTGCCGGCCCGCTTCAGGGCGAGCTTGATGGCGTCGGCCGGGCCGTGGCCCATGACCTCGGGCGACAGGCCCGTGACCGCGGTCGAGACGATGCGGGCGAGCGGGGTGAGGCCGAGCTCCTTGGCCTTGCCGGCGCTCATGACGACGACCGCGGCCGCACCGTCGTTGAGCGGGCAGGCGTTGCCGGCGGTGACGAGGCCGTCGGGGCGGAAGACCGGCTTGAGGCCGGCCATGCCCTCGACCGTGACGCCCGCGCGGGGGCAGTCGTCGGCGGAGACGACGGTGCCGTCCTCGAGGGTGTAGGGCGAGATCTCGCGCTCCCAGAAGCCGTTGGCGATGGCCTTCTCGGCGAGGTTCTGCGACCGCGCGGCGAACTCATCCATGTCCTCGCGGCTGATGTTCTTCCAGCGCGCGACGTTCTCGGCGGTCTGGCCCATCGCGATGTAGACGTCGGGGACGTTGCCGTCGGCGCGCGGGTCGTGCCAGTCCGTGACGCCGCCCTCGGTCGCCTTCGCGGTGCGCGTCTGCGCGTCCTCGAAGAACGGGTTGACCGCGGTGCCGACGTCGGCCATGCCGTTGCCGAAGCGGGAGACGGCCTCCACGCCGGCGCTGATGAAGGCCTCGCCCTCACCGCTGCGGATCGCGTGGAACGCCATGCGGGTGGTCTGCAGCGAGGAGGAGCAGTAGCGGTTGACGGTCGTGCCCGGCAGCGAGTCGTAGCCGAGCTTGACCGCGACGGCGCGGCCGACGTTGAAGCCCGCCTCGCCCGCCGGCTGGCCGCAGCCCATGATCAGGTCGTCGATGTCGGTGACCGCGAGGCCGGGGACCTTGTCGAGCGCGGTCTGCACGGCGAACGCCGCGAGGTCGTCGGGCCGGGCGCTGACGAGCGAGCCCTTGAAGGCGCGGCCGATCGGCGTACGGGCGGTCGAGACGATGACGGCCTCGTTGTCAGAGCTGGCCACGGGGACTCCAGGGGTTCGTGGGACGGGTGCAGGAGGGAGCGTACGACGGAAGCCCGGCTCGACCGAATCCGGTTCTAGTCAGCGGCACCGAGCGGCTCGGGCAGCCCCACCTCGGAGCGCTCGTCGGGCGCGCCGCGGCCGACCAGCGGCAGCCGGCGTACGAGTCGGGTGAGCCGACCCGCCCCGGCGGCCGCCGCACCCTCGGCGCCAGGGACGGTCTCGAGCACCACTCCGGGCTCGCGCGCCAGGACCGCCGCCGCGACCTCGATGTCCTGGACGCTCTCCGAGACCGGCACGTCCACGGGGACGCGCACGCCCGCGCCGTGCAGCAGCGAGGGCAGGACGGCGTCGACGACGCGGCGGTAGCCGGCGGGCGACGGGTGGAAGCGGTCGGGTGACCACAGGTGCTCGAGGTGGTGGAACTCCTCGGCGAGCAGGTCGCCGAGGGAGACCGCGACGCCGTCGTTCTCGACGACCGCGACGGCCTGGGCCGCGGCGAGCTTGCGGCTGACGACCGAGCCGTAGGCGCGGAGTGGCTGCATGATCGGCTTGACGGTGCCGAGGTCCGGGCAGGTGCCGACCACCACGAAGGCGCCCGCTGCGCGCAGGGTCGCAACCGCGCGGCCGAGGTCGGCGACCGCCTTGCCGATCGGCACGCGGTGAGTGACGTCGTTGGTGCCGACCATGACGTAGACGAGGTCGACCCGGCGGCGCAGCGCCTTGGCGACCTGGGCGTCGAGGTCGGCCGAGCGGGCCCCGACGACGGCGACGACGTCGACGGCGACGCGCTGCCGCAGGTCGCGGGCGAGCGCCCCCGCGATGAGCGCACCGGGCGTCTGCGAGGCGTGCGCGCACCCCAGCCCCGCGGCGCCGGAGTCGCCGATCACGGCGAGGTGCACCGGCTTGCCGGGGTAGCGGCCGTAGGTGCCGGTCGGGGTGGGCGGGTCCTCGGTCGGCTCACCGATGGTCTTGCGGGCGAGCTTGGCCTCGGCGACGAGCAGCGCGACGGTCGCGCCGGCGGCCGTCGACAGCACACCGGTGCCGTAAGCCGCCCGGCGAGCCGCCCACTTCGCGCGCCGCCCCGGCCGCGGGACGCGCTGCACGGGAAGTCGCACGGAGCCGAGGCGCGCCGGGCTGATCCGCACCGCGCTCGCACCTCCAGGACGTCACCGGGCCGCTGCCGACCGGTGATCGAACCCTAACGCGGTCGGTCCGCGGCCCCGAGGTGCGCGACGACGGCGCTGTGCGGGACGGTGCGGGCGACAGCCCTCGGCCAGTGCCGGGGACAGCTCGGTCAGCAGGCCCGGGGTCCTCCCCTCGCCACCACGCCGGTCGCCTTCGCGCGCGCCGCGGCCCTCCTGCGCGGGCATAGGCTCCCGCGCAGCGCGCCAACCCGTGGCGCTCAGCGAGCGAGAGGCCCGACGGTGCAGGTCAGCGACTCCCTCATCGACCTGGTGGGCAACACCCCCCTGGTCCGGCTCAACAGGGTCACCGAGGGCATCACGGCCCAGGTCCTCGCCAAGGTCGAGTACTTCAACCCCGGCGGGTCCGTGAAGGACCGCATCGCCCTGCGGATGATCACCGACGCGGAGGCGTCCGGCGCCCTCAAGCCCGGCGGCACGATCGTCGAGCCGACCAGCGGCAACACCGGCGTCGGCCTCGCGATCGTCGCGCAGACCCGCGGCTACTCCTGCGTCTTCGTCTGCCCCGACAAGGTCGCCCGCGACAAGATCGACGTGCTGCGTGCCTACGGCGCCCGCGTCGAGGTCTGCCCCACCGCCGTCGACCCGGAGGACCCCCGCTCCTACTACTCGGTGTCGGACCGACTGGCCCGCGAGATCCCTGGCGCGTGGAAGCCCGACCAGTACTCCAACCCGGCGAACCCGCGGTCGCACTACGAGACCACCGGGCCGGAGCTGTGGGAGCAGACCGACGGCCGCATCACGCACTTCGTCGCCGGCATGGGCACCGGCGGCACGATCGGCGGCACCGGCCGCTACCTCAAGGAGGTCAGCAACGGGGCCGTCCAGGTGATCGGCGCCGACCCGGTCGGCTCGGTCTACTCCGGGGGCTCCGGCCGCCCCTACCTCGTCGAGGGCGTGGGCGAGGACTTCTGGCCCACGACGTACGACGCCTCCGTGCCCGACCAGATCCTCGCCATCTCCGACCGTGACGCCTTCGCGATGACCCGTCGACTCGCGCGCGAGGAAGGGCTGCTCGTCGGCGGCTCCTGCGGGATGGCCACGGTCGCGGCCCTGCAGGTCGCCCGCGAGGCAGGCCCCGACGCGGTCGTCGTCGTCCTGCTCCCCGACTCCGGCAAGGGCTACCTGTCGAAGATCTTCAACGACGACTGGATGGCCGACTACGGCTTCCTGGCCGCCGACGAGGGCCAGCAGACCGTCGGGGACGTGATGGCCCGCAAGGCCGGCGCGCCCGCGGGTTCCGTGCCGGAGTTCGTGCACACCCACCCGACCGAGACCGTGCGCGAGGCCATCGACATCCTGCGCGAGTACGGCGTCTCGCAGATGCCCGTCGTGCGCGCGGAGCCGCCGGTCATGACCGCCGAGATCGTCGGCGCCGTGCACGACCGCGACCTGCTCGACGCGCTGTTCAACGGTCGCGCGGAGCTCGCCGACCCGCTGTCGCAGCACATGGGTCCGCCGCTGCCGATGGTCGGTGCGGGCGAGCCCGTCTCCGCCGCGATGGTCGCGCTCGAGAAGGCCGATGCGGCAGTCGTCATCGACGACGGCCGACCCACTGGCGTCGTCACCCGCCAGGACGTGCTGGCCTTCCTCTCCCACGCCTGAGCGGTCTACCGTCGGGCCATGACGCCTCGCTCGCGCCCTGCCCGGCTCGTCGCGCCGCTGCTGCTCGCGGGGCTGGCCGCCTGCTCGACGGGAGCGCCGACGGCGCAGACCGTCCCGGCGTACGACGTGGCGCCTGCTGGAAACGCACGTCCGTCGAGCGCGGCTGCCGTGCGGGCGCAGGCCACGATGCTGCCCTGCCCGACGACCAACATCGCGCCGGACCCGAAGCGGCCGGTGCTGACGGCGGCGGTGTCGTTCGGGTCGGACGGGATCGTCAGCGGGACGCAGCGAGTGGTGTTCACGCCCGACCTCGCGACCGGGCAGATCTACTTCCGGCTGTGGGCGGCCGGGCCGAAGCCGCGCGCGGCGGGTGGGTCGATCGTGGTGTCGAAGGCGGTCGTCAACGGGCGGGCGCGCACGATGGAGCGGCCGTCGCCGACGGTGCTGCGGATCCCGCTCGTCGGCAAGACCCCGGCGGGCACCGCGGTGACGATCGACCTGACCTGGCGGATGAAGCTGCCGACCGGCATCAACGACCGGTTCGGGCGGCGCGGCGAGACGCAGTGGTTCGGCAGCGGGATGCCGCTGCTCAACTGGGAGCGCCGCAAGGGCTGGGCGCTCGAGCGGGAGACCTCGTCGTTCGCGGAGTCCTCGACGTCGGAGGCGATGCAGCTCGCGTCGCTGTCGGTGACGCGGGCGCAGGGGCTCGGCGTGCTGTCGACCGGTGCGCCGGTGTCGGACAACGGCACGACGGCGGTCTTCAAGGCCCGCTCGGTCCGTGACGTCGCCGTGGCCGTCGGTCGCTTCTCGACGCGGACCGTCATGGTCGACTCGATGCCGGTCGTCGTCGGGGTGGCGCCGGGGGTCAGCGACAGCGCGGCGACGGTCGCGAACGAGCTGGCCCGCTCGATCAAGGTGCACCGGACACGGTTCGGACCGTTCCCGTACGAGCGGCTCGCCGCGGCGGTGGTGCCGGACCTGACCGGTGGCATCGAGTACCCCGGGATGATCCTGCTCGGCAAGGGCCAGGCGCAGGACGCGACCGCGTCGCACGAGGTCGCCCACGAGTGGTTCTACGGCCTGGTCGGCAACAACCAGGGTCGCGACCCCTGGCTCGACGAGTCGTTCGGGACCTACGCCGAGGGGCTCGACCGCGGGACGCTGGGCTCCTACGAGCGGACGACGATCCCGGCCGACGGGCGCAACCGGGTCGGTGCGCCGATGACCTACTGGGAGGGCCGGTCCTCCTACTACCGGTCGGTCTACGTGCAGGGCGCGGCGGCGCTCGCGAAGGCCCGCCGGGCCGTCGGCGCGGCCGCCTTCGACAAGGCGATCGGCTGCCACGTCCGCCGCAACGCCCACCGCATCACGACCCCCGCGGACCTCGCGGCCTCGCTGCGCCACCTGCCCGCCGCCGTCGCCGAACTGAAGAAGGTCGGCGCGCTGCCGTGATGGAGATCTCCGACGCACTCGCGTTCGTCCGGCAGCACCACCACGCGGTCCTCGCGACCCTCAAGGCCGACGGCACCCCGCAGCTGACCCCCGTGACCGCCTCCGTCGACGCCGACGGGCACGTCGTCGTGAGCAGCCGCGAGACGGCGTACAAGACGAAGAACCTGCGCCGCGACCCGCGCGCCTGGCTGACGGTCTTCACCGACGGCTTCTACGGCGAGTGGGTACAGCTCGCGGGCACGGTCGAGGTCGTGTCGCTGCCGGAGGCGATGGAAGGCCTGGTCGACTACTACCGGTCGGTGAGCGGGGAGCACCCGGACTGGGACGAGTACCGCGAGGTGATGGTGAGCGACCAGCGGTGCCTGCTGACGATCAACCTGGAGAAGGCCGGGCCGACCCGTCACGGCTGATCAGGGCGTGACCGTCACCGTGACGCAGGCCGCGGCGGCGCGGGCGCGGGCGCGGGCCTCGTCGACGGTGGAGCCCTGCGCGAGCGCCACCGCGAGTCGGCGACCCGGGTGCGAGGTCGGCTTGCCGAAGACCCGCAGCTGGACCGACTCGCCCGCGAGGGCGGCCTCGAGCCCGTCGTACGCCGGTGTGCCCGTCTCCGTCCCCAGCACGACCGCGGAGGCGGACGGGCGCACGACCGCGACGTCGTCGGGCCGCACCGGCAGGCCGAGGATCGCGCGCACGTGCAGCGCGAACTCCGACGTCGGCTGGCTGACCAGCGTCACCATCCCGGTGTCGTGCGGGCGCGGCGAGACCTCGGAGAACAGCACCTCGTCCGTGGCCGTGACGAACAGCTCGACGCCGAACAGACCGTGCCCGCCGAGCGCGTCGACGACCTTGGTGGCGATCTCGGTGGAGCGGGCCAGCGCGACGTCGCTCATCGGGTGCGGCTGCCACGACTCGCGGTAGTCGCCGTCGACCTGCACGTGGCCGATCGGCGGGCAGACGGTGACCCCGCCGGCATGGCGGACGGTGAGCAGCGTGATCTCGTACGCGAAGTCGACGAAGCCCTCGACGATGACCGGCCGGTCCTTCACGCGGGCGTTCTCCCGGGCGTAGCGCCACGCCACCCGAGGGTCGTCGCCAGGGCGTACGACGGACTGCCCCTTGCCGCTGGAGCTCATGACGGGCTTGACGACGCAGGGCGTGCCGACCGCGGCGATCGCATCGTCGTAGTCGGCCTCGGTCGAGGCGAAGCGGTAGGGCGACGTCGGCAGCCCCAGCTCCTCCGCGGCGAGCCGCCGGATGCCCTCGCGGTCCATCGTGAGCCGGGCCGCCCGCGCGGTCGGGATGACGCGCACCCCCTCCGCCTCGAGCGCGACGAGGGCGTCGGTGGCGAGGGCCTCGATCTCGGGTACGACGAGGTCCGGCTGCTCCGCCTCGATCAGCGCTCGGAGCGCGACCGCGTCGGTCATGTCAAGCACGACGCAGCGGCCGGCGACCTGCATGGCCGGTGCGCCGGCGTAGCGGTCGGCGGCGACGACCTCGACGCCGAGCCGGGCCGCCTCGAGGGCGACCTCACGGCCGAGCTCGCCGGAGCCGAGGAGCAGGAGCTTGAGCGGGATCAGGGGCACGCTGTCGATCCTGCCGTGCCCGGTCCCGGCAACGCCGACGGGGCCGCCTCCCGGAGGGGAGACGGCCCCGTCGTCAGAGCGCGGTGGCGGCTGCTAGTCGTCGCCGCGGAGGATGGCGAGCACGCGCAGGATCTCGATGTAGAGCCAGACCAGCGTGACCATCAGGCCGAAGGCCGCGAACCAGCCGTACTTCTCCGGCAGGCCGTTCTGCGCGCCCTTCTGGATGAAGTCGAAGTCGAGCACGAGGTTGAGCGACGCGAGGCCGATCGCGAAGACGCCGACGGCGAGACCGAGGCCGCCGCCGCGGATGCCCGCTCCGTCGCTGAACAGCGTGAAGACGAAGTTGGCCAGGATCAGCACCAGGAAACCGCCGGTGGCCATGATGACCATCTTCTGGAACTGCGGCGTCACGCGGATCTTGCCGCTCTTGTAGAGGAAGAGCATGGTCAGCGCGGTGCCGACGGTGCCCGAGACGGCCTGGACGACGATCCCCGGGAAGCTCGACTCGAACAGCTTGCTGATGCCGCCGAGGAAGACGCCCTCGACCGCGGCGTAGGTGACGATCACCGCGGGGTTCATCACCTGCTTGAAGGTGATGACGAGGCCGAGGACGAGGCCGACGATCGCGGCAGGGATCGCAAGGCCCTCGAGCCCGAGGTACCAGGTCAGCCCGCCAGCGACCATCGCGGTCACGAGCAGGATCGCCGTGCGGACGATGACGTCCTCGACGGTCATGCGACCGGTCTGCAGCCCTCCGGCGACGGTGCCCTGGAAGGACTGCTCGAGGGGGTCGCCGGTAGCCCAGCCGGGCGCGGACGCCTGGGGGCGCTCGTTGAAGCCGACCGTGCGAGAGCCGGCGAAGGCCTCGCTGCGGTTCAGCGCGGGGTTGCTGCTGGTGCTGCGCACGTCCACTCCTCCGTGAGAGTGCGAGCAGGGTGCCCGCCTCGCTGATCACAACGATAGAGCGAGCAGATCTGTGCCCGCTGCATCCGTGATGTGTCGCTGTGGTGACTGGCGTACCCCCGGTGGGGTTCGAACCCACACTGTCAGCGGTTTAAGCGCCGTGTCTCTGCCGGTTGGACTACGGGGGCCAACCGCTCAAAGGTAGGTCTTGCGCGCGAACAGCGCGTGCGCGCCGGCGACACGGTCGAGGAAGAGCAGTCCGTCGAGGTGGTCGAGCTCGTGCTGGAACGCCCGCGCCTCGAACGCGTCCGCCTCGTAGGTCCGGCGCTCGCCCGTCCCGGGCACCAGGCCGGTCACGGTGATGCTCGTCGCACGGGCCACGTCGCCCGTCAGATCGGGCACCGACAGGCAGCCTTCGCGGCGTACCTCCTTGCCCTCGCTCGCGAGGACCTCGGGCTGGCAGAGCACCACCAGGCCCGCGCAGGTGCGAACCCGCCGCGCGCCGGTGACGTCGAGGACGAAGAGCCGGACCGCGTGGCCGACCTGCGGCGCCGCGATGCCGACGCACCCGGGGCTGGCGCGCATCATCGCGACCATCGCGTCGGCGAGCACGACGAGCGCCGGGTCGGTCGGGTCGGCGTCGGCCATGGTCCCGGACAGGACCGGGTCGGGGGCGACGCGGGTGACGAGCTCCACCTAGAGGACGTCCTCGTCGACCGGCTCGACGTGCAGCGTCACGCCGAGGTCGCGACCGACCTGCTCCAGCGCGGCCGTGACGGGCGCCGCGTCGACGAGGTCGACCTCGACCGTCATCACGTAGAGGTCCCCGACGAGCCGGCAGGTGAGGTCGGTGATGTTGCCGTCGTACGACGCAAGAGCACGTGCCACCGTCGCGACGAGGCCGGGACGGTCGGCGCCGTGCAGGGTGACGCGGTAGGGCGCCCCCGTCGCCGGCGCCGCCGCGTCGTCGGTCACGTCCCAGACGGAGACGTGCAGCCCGGTGCCTGCCTGCTCGAGCGCCTGCTCGACCTCCGCGGCCGTGCGCTCGACGCTCGCCACCATCGTCATCGCGAAGTGGCCGCGCAGCCGGGTCATGCTCGCGTCCTCGAGGTTGGCACCCAGACCGGCGAGGGCCTCGGCCAGCGCCGCCACCTCCCCGGGCGCGTCCGGACCGACAGCGGTGACGGCGTAGGAGCTCATGTGCCGATCGTCGCAGGTCGAGATCCGGACACCAGGACTGTGACCTGCTGTTTCATGCTGCTTTCGGGCACTGGTATCCCTGCGCACATGAGTCACTTCCGCCACACTGGGCAGGTGACCGAGGGGGTGCGGGCTGCGCGCGTGACGTATCGCGAGGTGCTGCGCGTCCGCGAGTTCCGCGCCATCTTCTTCGCCCAGATGCTGAGCACAGTGGGGGATCAGGTCAGTCGCGTGGCCGTCTCGTTGCTCGTCTTCGAGCGCTCGGGTTCTGCCTTCGCCGCCTCCGCCACCTTTGCGTGCTCCTACTTCACCTGGCTGCTCGGCGGACCACTTCTCGCAACGGCCGCGGATCGATACCCGCGCGTCGAAGTCATGGTCGTCAGCGATGTCCTTCGGGCCCTGCTGGTTGCCGGCATCGCGCTTGACGGCGTCCCACTACCAGTTGTCTTCACACTGCTGATTCTCATAGGTGTGCTTGCCCCGCCGTTCGACGCGTCGCGTAGTTCCCTGCTCCCCGAAATTCTCGCTGGCGACAGGTACGTCGTGGGGAACGCACTGATGAACGCTGGCTATCAAGCGGGTCAGGTCTCGGGCTTCCTCGCTGGCGGCGGGCTGGTCGCGTTGGTCGGCTACCAGAGCGCACTGCTCCTTGACGCCTCCTCCTTCCTGTTGTCTGCAGGGCTCCTCCTGATGATGGTGCGCTCGCGTCCGCCGGCACAGGCGAAGAATGACCGGACAGGTGTCCTGCAGGAGACTTGGGTGGGCATCTCAGCGGTGCGGAAGGCACCCGACCTCAGGCGGCTGCTTGCGTTTGGGGTGCTTGCGATGGCCATCGTCATACCGAGCGAGGGCTTGGCCGTGAGTCTCGCAGCCGAGCTAGGCGACGGACCGTCCGCCGTAGGAGCTATGACTGCCGCCGTCCCAGCGGGCTTTCTCCTCGGGAGCGCCCTCGTCGTGCGCCTTCGGGCAGAGGTGCGACTGTCCCTGCTGCCCTACCTGATCGCACTTTCCGCCACACCCCTCCTCGCGGCACCTCTCATGGACAGCTCGAGCGCCCTGACTGCGTTGTTCGTTGTCGCAGGTACTGGCAGCGCAATCCAACTCATCGTTAACGCGGAGTACGTATTGCGGACGCCGCCCGAGTTGCGCGGGCGGGCCTACGGCGTTGCGGGAACCCTGCTGATGGCTACGCAGGGAGTCGTCCTCTTGGCCGCTGGCGCTGCAGCCGAAGTGTGGTCGCCCCGGACTGTCATCGCCACGACTGGCCTGCTCGGCATCGCCGCGCTACCACTGGTCCGTCGGCTTGGCCCTGTCGGTGCCGAACTGGCCACTCAAGGGAACTGATGATCATGCCGAAGCCGCAAGGGATGACTGGGGGCAGTTCGGGCGCGGGGCTCGGCCGCAGGGCGGCCGCGTCCATCTACGTGCTGAGCACGTTGCTCGCTGTCGCCGGGGCTGCCACCACCGCCTGGGCGATGCCGCGAATGTCGTTGAACTCCGCCGTAGAAGTGCCCTGGTTCCTGCTGTTCCCGGCCCTGCTGGCCGCATCGCACCTGAGCATCGACTTCGAGTACCGAGGCCAGGCTCGAAGCGTCGCCTTCTCGCAGCTTCCGTTGGCCCTGGGCGCGGTGTTCAGCTCGCCGCAAACATTGATGATCACGTGGCTCAGCGCCGTGCTCGTCGACTCGGTGGTGTTGCGTCGACAGACCGCCATCAAGACCGCGTTCAACTTCGGGCTCGCCTTCGCGGAGGCGGGAGTGGCCCTGCTCGCTATCGGCTCGCTTCGTCCGGACGGCCCGGACATCCGGTTGTGGCTCGCCCTGCTCCTCGGGTTCCTCGTAGCCGAGGCCATCTCGCAGTTGAGCTTGGCCGCCGTCATGCGGCTGGCCGGGGTGCCGATGAGCCTGGATCGCCTCATGGAACCGGTCACGATCGCTACTGGCTCGACGCTCGTCTTCACCTGTTTGTCCGTCGTCGCGGTCGCAGCGGTATGGACGGAGCCACTGGTGGCCTTCGTGATCGTGGTTTTGGTGATGACCGCGTCCCTGGGGTACCGCGCGCACCGACGGCTGATCGTCCAAGAGAAGTCGACCCACGAGCTGTATGAGTTCGTGAAGGACCTTGGTCCGGTCGATCTGTCGTTGGACGGACTGACAGATGTACTCGAGCGCGTACGCACGCTGCTTCACACCACCACACTCGATCTTGCGCTTGTTACGGAGTCCGGAAGCTGGCGCCACCTGACCGTGGCCGAGGATGCCCACGCGCACCTCGTCGAGCTGGATCGACTCGCCGATCTGACGGCTGAGATCGGCGGCGCGCGGCTACGGGAGCGTGACAGCGGCGTTAGTGATCGCATGTCGACGCCACTGCTTGGCTCGCAGGGTGTCATCGGCATCTTGAGCGCGATCGAGCGTGCCGGCGACGTCCGCGATTTCGATATGGGCGACCTGCGGTTGCTCGAGACAATTGCGAACCAGCTCGCGACCGCCATCGAGCGAGGCAAGCTGCTTACCGATCTCGAGCGGGCGGCGACTACAGACCCGCTCACCTCGCTGCCGAACCTGACCGAGATCTCACGGCGCATCGATGCGCAACTGGCCGCGCACGACGGTGTACTGGTGGCCGCGATGGCTGTGGACAGCTTTCGCGAGGTGAACGACACGCTCGGGCACCAGGTCGGCGACGACCTACTGTCAGAAGTGACGCGTCGTCTTCACGTGGCAGTCCCCGAGGCCCAGATCGGCCGCATCGGCGGCGGACGGTTCGCTGTCAGCGTTCCCGCCTCGCACTACAGCGGCGACCCCGAACTGCTTGGTCTGGCGTTGCGAGCTCAGATCGAGGGCGGTGCCCAGCTCGGGGCCGTGGGTACGCACGTGCGACTGTCCGTAGGTTGCGTGAGCGGGCCCGAGCACGGCACTGAGGCCGAGAGCCTCATCCGACGCGCAGAGACGGCCATGTACAGCGCGCGGCACGCGCATGGGGGACCGGTCCTTTGGGAGCCGGCCTACGAGGTCCAAGGGCAACGACGCCTGGCCGTCGTCATGGCGCTCCGTGAAGCTCTTGCCAGTGGAGCGATCGGCGTGGCGTTCCAGCCGAAGGTGAACACACTTACCGGCGACGTAACCGGTGTCGAGGCCTTGGCCCGCTGGACCCACCCCGCTCTGGGCGCGATCACCCCGGACGAGTTCATTCCCCTGGCAGAGGCCTCAGGGCTGATGGGGCCCCTGACAACAACCATCCTTCGTCAGGCACTCACCGCGGCGAAGGGGTGGCATCGACGAGCGGGCCACGTCGGCGTTGCTGTCAATGTCAGCGCCGAGACAGTGCTCGACCAGTCCTTCGTCACCGAGGTAGCTGCGCTGCTCACCTCCACGTCGACGGCTCCGGGGATGCTCACGCTCGAACTCACCGAGGGGGTCGTCGTCGACGACCCAGCACTCGCAGCCCAACGTATGCAGGAGCTTCGCAACCTCGGGGTCAAGCTGTCGGTCGACGACTTCGGAACCGGCTACTCGTCGCTGACCTACCTCAAGGGCCTACCCGTCGACGAGGTCAAGATCGACAAAGGCTTTGTCCGCAACCTCGTGGACGATCCCGCAGACCGGGCGGTCGTTCGCGCTGTGGTGGACATCGCGCACACGTTGGGCATGAGGGTCGTTGCCGAGGGCGTCGAGCAGGAGGACCAGCAGCACATCCTGCGGGTCCTCGGCGTTGACGAACTGCAGGGCTACTACTTCGCCCGCCCCATGGCAGCCATCGACATGGCCGGCTGGCTGCGCAAGCGCGAGGCGCGCGCCCAGCTGTAGCCCAAAAACGATCCAGGGGTTGGGACCGGGTGTAGCACCACCCAGTCCCAACCCCTGGAGAGGTTGGGTTTGCCTACGATCCGCTTAGAGCCACTTTCCGCCGCGCATTCGATCCACCTCCAACAGGCCCTCACCGGACTGAGCCATCCGGCGTAACGAGGGCAACCGTACGGGGCTACAAACAACTAGGCCAAGTGCCAGTTTCGGGCAAAACGGACAGAAGCACCCAGGTGCACCACAAAATTCACCCTTTCAGCCCTCAAGCGTGGGCCGTTAGATGCCGATGACCGGGTCATCGGGGCGGCGTCTAGCCCGCAGCGGACCCTCCGAACGGCCTAGTGCGGCTCGCTCAGCTCCAGCGCGCGGGTGAAGACGGCGTCCAGCATGGGCTCGGTGAGCCGTCCCGTGAAGGTGTTTTGCTGGCTCACGTGGTAGCAGCCGAGCACGTGCAGGCCGCCCGGTAGCTCCACCTCAGCGCCGTGCCCGAACTTCGGGATCCGCGCCGGCACCTCGACTCCAGCCGCGGCCAGCGACCCGAAGAGCGCGGCCCAGCCGAAGCCGCCTAGCACCACGAAGGCCCGGGTCGTCGGCAGCAGGAAGCCCAACTCACGGACCAGCCACGGCGCGCACGCGTCGCGCTCCTGCGGGGTCGGCTTGTTGGCCGGCGGAGCGCAGCGCACCGGCAGCGTGATCCGCACGCCGTGCAACTCCTGCCCGTCGTCCGCGCTGACGCTCGTCGGCAGCGACGCCAGCCCCGCCCGATGCAGTGCCGCATAGAGCCAGTCGCCGCTGCGGTCGCCCGTGAAGATGCGGCCAGTGCGGTTGCCGCCGTGCGCCGCCGGCGCGAGACCCATCACGACGATCCGCGGCCGGGGATCGCCCCAGCCCGTGACCGGGCGTCCCCAGTAGTCCTGGTCTGCGAACGACGCCCGCTTCGTCACCGCCACGTCCTCGCGCCACGTAACCAGGCGCGAGCAGGCGCGGCACACCGACGATCGCGCATCGACGTGAGACAGCGACGGGGCATTGCCAGCCAGGCGTACGACGTCCTCCGCCGAGTGGGCGACCGGTGTGGTGGGGGTGGCATGGTCGGTCGGCAAGCCGGAACCGGGAGGCATCACCACGCGGGCATCGTCGCACCCGGGCCCGAGCGGCACCGCTCCTGTGTCTAACCGCCCTCGTACTGGCTGCGCGCTTCCCGCACCAGCACCCGCGTCGACACCCCCGTCGTCGTCGCCGTCCCCCGCACCTGCAACACCTGCGGACTGCCCTCGATCACATAACTGCCCTCCCACGTGACCACGACGTACGCCTGCTCCGACCCCGGCCCCGCGTAGTCATGCACCAGATCCGCGGTCTCCGGCCGCGGCGCCACCGACCGCCGCGCCACCTGCCCGTCCCCGAAGTGGAAGACGAACTCCACCGGCCGCGCCGTGATCACCACCCGCCGCCCCAGGATCGACCGCGTGAACTCGTACTCCCGCGCATCCGTCCAGAACCTCGTCGGGAACCCCACCAGCGTCTCCCCCTCGGGGTCGACGACCACGCTCCCCCGGAAGATGTCGTAGCTCGAGAATTCCCGCTGCACGATCCCCGCGATCGCCACCCGCGGATCCACCACCGGATCGGACGGCCCGATGCACCGAAAGCCCGACACCCGCCGCCACGCATTCGGATCAGGAGCCGTCCCGACCTCGATCACCTGGCGCCACACCCAAAACGCGATCTCACCCTCGACCGCGCACAACGTCAGGGCGCCCGTGCACAACGTCCCGCTGTCCGACCAGGTGTTGCCCGCGCACGTCGGCGCCAGCCTCTCTACCGTCACCCGTACCGGCGGGCTGTCGGCCACACCGGGGAGCGCGACCGACGCTCCGTCACCCGCTGCCGGCTCAGACGGCGGGTCCGCCTTCTGCCCGATCCCGTTGAAGACGTCATCAACCGCGTCCACGCAGGCGGCCGACTTCTCTGGGCACGGAGCTGCCTGACTAACCGACATGCCTATGGCGCCGACAATCACGACGACAGCCGCAACGATGGGACGGCACCTCATGTCACCCTCGGCCCGTTCGCCGGAAGCCCAACACGACCCAGCCCTCGCCCGTTCGCCCCAGCAGCACCTGCCCGATCTCTGCAGTGACAGCTGGCTCCGACCGAATGACAGCACCGCGCGAGTCGTACTCCTTGAAGGCAGACACATCCCAGCCGACTTCGACCAACGCCTTCCCATCCTCAGGTGGCGCTGACTCCGCGAAGAGCACCTTGTAGCGAAGGTCAGGAGTCGTCTTAGCCTCGGCCTTTGCCTTGGCGATGACACGAATGAAGTTTTGGCACGTGTCGCAGCCGGTGTCGCTGCTCTGGATCAACGCGGTGGCGTCGTTGGTCTGCAGCGCCGCGGTGAGCAGGCCAAACCAGTGCTTGGTGAAGGCGCTGGCACCGAACGCGTCGGGGGCGTTGATGCCCGTGGGCGTCGGGGCTGGGGTAGGGCTCGGCGTCGGCGAGGACGTGAGCGGCGGGAGGGTCGCCGGGGGCACGGGGTCGGAGGAGCAACCGGCGAGCAGCACCGCGACAGCACCGAGCGCGACGAGCCCCCTCATGGCGAGGAGGGTATCCGGACAGAACGGTCACGTCGCCCGAGGTTGTGGACAGCCCTACCGGCCCCAGGGGTGCACTCGATCGAGATCTTCGGTCCTCGATCGAGCGCAGACCGCTGGCGCGATGTGGCCACCTCCCGACGATGGCGCAGAGCGGCAGCGGCAGGGACCGGTGCGATGGCGCCCGCGATCCCCGCGTGTCGGGCCGTTCTACGGGGCGCTAGTGCCCTGGCGGCCGTAGCGGTCCTCGAGGCGGACCACGTCGTGCAGCTGCGTCGTCGACGCCTCGAGCATCACCGTGTCCACGACGGCCGTCACGCGGTGCCGGACCCCCGGCAGCAGGTGGATCGACTCACCCGGCTCGAGCTCGAACTCCTCGAGCGCGTCCTCGTGGAGACCGACCTCCACTCGCAGCCGCCCGGACTGCACGGAGATCGTCTCCTCCTTCTCCACGTGGTACTGCAGCGACAGCGAGTGCCCCTGCGTCACGTGGATCGCCTTGCCGCAGAACTTGCCGTCGACGAGCGCGAAGACCTCCTCGTGCCCCCACGGCTTGTCCACGCGCCGCACGGCGCTCACCCAGTCAGCCTTGGCCATGTCCGCTCCTCACCGCCGAGAAGGCGATCCCGTCGAGGATGTCCGACTCGGACACCACCAGCTCCGTCAGGCCCAGCTCGGTGACGACGGCGGCGAGCACGAGCGCGCCCGCACCGATGACGTCGACCCGACCGGGATGCATGTAGGGCAGCGCGGCGCGGGCGGCGCGCGGCATCGCGAGCAGCTCGTCGCAGGCGGCCAGGAAGGTCGCGGCATCGAACCGCGCCAGGTGCGTGCGAGAGGCGTCGTACGACGACAAACCCAGCGCGTGAGCCGCCACCGTCGTGGCGCTGCCCGCCAGGAAGACCGAGGTCGCCGCCTTCTCCACGGGCACCGTCTGGCGCGCCAGGTCGAGAGCGACGAGCACGTCGGCGCGGGCGGCCGCGATCTCCGACAGGGTCGGCGGGTCGGTCAGCAGGTGGCGCTCGGTGAGCCGCACGCAGCCGACGTCGACCGAGCGCCCGGCCTCGACCGCGTCACTGCCGACGACGAGCTCGGTCGACCCGCCACCGATGTCGACGACGAGGAAGGGACCGGTCGCCGGGTCGAGGCCGCGGGTCGCGCCGTCGAAGGACAGCGCCGCCTCCTCGTCACCGCTGACGACCTCCGGCTCGACGCCGAGCGCGGCCCGCACGACGGCGACGAAGTCCTCGCGGTTGCGCGCGTCGCGGGTCGCGCTCGTGGCCACCATCCGGGTCCGCTGCACCCCGAGGTCGGCGCAGGTGACGGCGTAGTCGCGCAGCGCGAGGCGGGTGCGCTCGAGGGCCTCCGGCGCGAGCGACCCCGTGCGGTCGACGCCCTGGCCCAGTCGCACGACGCGCATCTCGCGGTGCACGTCGGTCTTGGTGGCGCCCGTGACATCGGCGACGAGCAGCCGCAGCGAGTTGGTGCCGCAGTCGACCGCGGCGACCCTCACTGTGCCTGTCACGGGGTCGTGGGCGGGGCGACGCACGGGCCCGCCGCGGCCCAGTCGCCGAGCAGCTCGAGCGCCTCGTCGCCGAACGGGTTGACCCCCGGCCCGGCGGCGAGCGAGTGCGCGACGAGCACGTGCAGGCACTTCACGCGGGTCGGCATACCGCCCTGCGCGGGCACGTCGCGCAGGACGCCGATCTCGTCGCGGCGCGCGATGTAGTCGTCGCTCGCCGCCTGGTAGCGGGCCTGCAGCTCCGGGTCCTCGGCGAGCCGGGCCGTCATCTCGCGCATCAGCCCGTCGGACTCCAGGCGCCCGATCATCGAGGCGAGCCGCGGGCAGGTCAGGTAGTAGAGCGTCGGGAAGGGCGTGCCGTCCTCGAGCCGGGGCGCGGTCTCGACGACGTCGGGCAGGCCGCAGCCGCAGCGGTGCGCGACGCCGCGCATCGCCCGCGGGGTGCGTCCGAGCTGCGCCTCGACGACCTCACGGTCGCCCGGGTCGACCGTCACCGCTCGTCCGCCGCCTGCACGGTCGCGTAGAGCTGGGAGTACCACGGCGCGGTCTCCGGCGCGACGACCACCGGGGCCGGAGCCGGCGTCGTGGAGCTCGCCGTGGAGGGCGCCGGCTTCGGGACGATGAGCTGGAAGGTCGTCTCGCCCGGCATCACGAAGTGCAGCTTCTCGCGGGCCTGCGCCTTGACGTAGGCCGGGTCGTTGAGCCGCTTCTGGGTCGCCTCGAGCTCCGCGACCCGGGCCCGCGCCTGCGCGTTGGCCTGCTCGGCCGCGGCGACCTCGGCGCGCTGCGCGAGGTACTCGCGCAGCGGCAGCGCCGCGGACACGAGCAAGCCGCAGACGACCAGCCCGAGGAAGGCCGCGCGGGTCGTCAGCGCACGCGGACCGCGCGCGACGGGAGTGACCGGCGTACGACGTGAGGTGGCCGGTGTGCGGGCCGTCGCCCGGGCGCGGGTCGCCGGGCGGCGTCCCGTCCCCGGGCGGCGGGAGGCGGCCATCAGCCGGTGGTGAACCGCGGGAAGGCAGCGGCGCCGGCGTAGCGGGCGGCCTCGTCGAGCTCCTCCTCGATGCGGAGCAGCTGGTTGTACTTCGCGACCCGCTCGGACCGCGCCGGGGCGCCGGTCTTGATCTGGCCGCAGTCGGTCGCGACGGCGAGGTCGGCGATCGTGGTGTCCTCGGTCTCGCCGGAGCGGTGGCTCATCATGCAGCGGTAGCCGCTGCGGTGCGCGAGCTGCACGGCGTCGAGGGTCTCGGTCAGCGTGCCGATCTGGTTGACCTTCACCAGCAGCGCGTTGGCGGTGCCGCGGGCGATGCCGTCGGCGAGCCGCACCGGGTTGGTGACGAACAGGTCGTCGCCGACGAGCTGCACCTTGTCGCCGAGGGCCTGGGTGAGCGAGGCCCAGCCGTCCCAGTCGCTCTCGCCGAGCGGGTCCTCGATGGACACGATCGGGTAGTCGGCGACGAGCGAGGCGTAGTAGGCGGTCATCTCGTCGGCGGTCTTGTCGGCACCCTCGAAGCGGTAGCCGGCCTCGCCGTGGAACTCGGTCGCGGCGACGTCGAGCGCGAGCGCGATGTCGGTGCCGGGGGTGAGGCCGACCTGGGCGATGGCCTCGAGGATGAGGTCGAGGGCGTCGCGGTTGGCGGGGAGGTCGGGGGCGAAGCCGCCCTCGTCGCCGACCGAGGTGGTGAGGCCGCGGGCCTTCAGCACCGCCTTGAGCGCGTGGTAGACCTCCGCGCCCCAGCGCAGCGCCTCGGCGAAGGTCGGGGCGCCGATCGGCGCGATCATGAACTCCTGCACGTCGACGTTGGTGTCGGCGTGGGCGCCACCGTTGAGGATGTTGAGCATCGGGACCGGCAGCACGTGGGCGTTGGGCCCGCCGAGGTAGCGGAACAGCGGCAGGCCGGTCGACTCCGCGGCCGCGCGGGCGACGGCGAGCGAGACGCCGAGGGTCGCGTTGGCACCGAGCTTGGACTTGTCGGGAGTCCCGTCGAGGTCGATGAGCTCCTGGTCGATGATGCGCTGCTCGGTCGCCTCGAGGCCCAGCAGCTCCGGGCCGATCGTCTCGAGCACGGCCTCGACGGCCTTCTGCACGCCCTTGCCGAGGTAGCGGCCCTTGTCGCCGTCACGCAGCTCGACCGCTTCGTAGGCACCGGTGCTGGCGCCGCTCGGGACAGCGGCCCGGGAGATGGTCCCGTCGTCGAGGGCGACCTCGACCTCGACAGTGGGGTTGCCGCGCGAGTCGAGGATCTCGCGCGCGCCGACGGCCTCGATGGAGGGCACGGTGCACCTGCTTGCGCTCGGGGGAAGGACGACCCGAGCCTACCCAGCGGGAGGTCAGGCCCCGAGCAGCACACGCAGATGACGCGGCGGGGGCGAGCCGTGCGCCAGCACCTCGTCGAACTGCGTGCGCCCCGCGAGCAGCGGCACGAGCTCGGCGTAGCCCACGAAGTACGTCGAGAGCTGTGCGCTGGTGAGCAGGGCACGCCGCCACTTCCCGACGGCCTCGCCCTCCTCCTGGAAGCCTGCGCCGGTCATCAGCGCGAGAGCCTCGGCCTCGGTCATGCCGCCGGCGTGGACCCCGTGGTCGAGCAGCGCGTTGATGGTCATCCGCAGCTGCATCTTCAGCTGCTGCAGCCGCACCGGCAGGCCACCGTGGCCGGTCTCGACGAGCAGCCGCTCGGCGTGGACCGCCCATCCCTCGATGAACGACCCGCTGGCCAGCACCCGGCGTACGCGGGTCGAGGACCGGTGGGCCCGGGCGTGGGCGAGCTGCAGCACGTGGCCCGGCATCGCCTCGTGGACCGTGAGGTTGGTGATCATCGCGGTGTTGTACTCGCGGTAGAAGCTCGCGACCCGCTGGGTGTCCCAGTCCTGCGGGGTCGGCGCGATCGCGTAGTAGGTCGTGCCGCCCTCCTCGAGCGCACCGGGTGCGTCGCAGTAGGCGATCGCGACGCCGCGCCGGAACTCCGGCATGACCTGGATCTCGCAGGTGCTGTCGGGGATCGTGACGAAGCCGGCGCGCTGCACGGCCTCGGTGGTCTCGGCCAGGGTGCGGCGGGCGAGCTCGACGATCGAGTCGTCGTCAGGGGCGTCGAGGGCGACGCGGCCCAGCGCCTCGCGGACGCCGTCGGGCCCGGGCGTACCGGTCCAGTCGCGAGCCAGCCGCTCGAGCTCCTCGGTGGTCGCCGCGAGGTGCTCGCGGGCCGCTGCGACGACGTCGTCGGCGGAGAGGTCCGCGTCGAGGACGAGGTGGAGCTTGGCGGCGAAGCGGTCGCGGCCGAGCCGCGGGTCACCCTCGGCCGGCTGGTCGCCGAGCCAGTCGCGGTAGCCCTCGATCGCCGCGACGGCAGCGGCCTGCGCCGGCTCGACGATCGCGCGCAGTCCCGGCTCCTGGTCGAGCAGCCGGCCCACCTCGTCACGCACCAGCGCGGCCGCGCCCGCGGCCTGGCCGACCGCGGTCTCGACGTGGACCCGCGGCATGGCTTCGAGGGTCCGGGTCGCGAGCGCGAGCCGGTCGGGCACCTGCGCGAGCCGGGACGCCAGCGCCCGCAGCCGGTCCGCGGCGGGCGTGGTGTCGCGGGCGACGAGGGAGTAGATGGCCTCGCCCGGCAGCCAGACGAGGGGGTTCCAGGTGTGCTCGCGCAGCTCGTCGAGGCCGAAGAGCCGCCGGTCGAGGGCGTGGCGCAGCAGGTCGGCGTCGACCGCGTCGTCGACGTCGAGCACGTCGAGGTCGAGGCTGTCGAGCTCGTCGCGGCGGGCGGTGAGGACCTTCCGCTCCTGCGCGAGGCCGGCGGGCGACCAGTCGTCGAGGCGGTCGTCGTGGCGGTGGTCGCCGAGGCCGGTCGCCGACTCGGGGCGCAGCCGCAACAGGTCGTCGACGGTGGCCTCGGCCAGCTCGTGGAAGCTCATCGCCGCACCAGCCGGTCGCCGACGCGGACCACCGCGGTCGTGCGCGGCGTGACGTAGAAGCCGCGCGTCCCGTCATCGAGCACCACGAGGGCCTCCTTCACGTCGTCGCCGACCGGCCCCGGCACGATGCCGAGGGCGAAGCGGGAGAACTCCACGCACGGTGCGGCGACCATCGCGTCGCCGAGCTCCACCGCACCGTCGGCGGTCTCGAGCACGAGATCGCCGGCGAGGTCGTCGACGGTCAGGTCGCCGTCGGTGTCGAGCAGCACCGACTCCCCCGCGACACCGACGACGAGGTGCTCGCCGTAGCGGTCGGCCATCCGTGCGTAGTGGCTGCGCGGCAGCAGCGACAGGCCGTTGACGAGCTGCACGTTGCGGCTGTCGGGGTGGTCGGCGTGGTGCACGTCGAGCACCCACTCGCCATCGATGAGCCCGCGGCAGCCACGCGGCCCGACCTCGAGCGCCTCGACCTCGCACAGCGGCGCCGGGTCGTAGACGCGGGTGGTCGCGGGTCCGGGCTTGAGCCGCGACCGCTGGACCTGCAGGCGCCCCACGACACCGATGACCGTCACCCGGCCATCCTGTCAGCGCGCGAGCGCCGCCTGCCACTCCTCGGCGCTGAGCGACGCCGTCGCCCGGCCCTGCGCGACGAGCTCGCGCTCCACCTCGGCGAGCCGGTCGCGGAACGCCCGCGCGACCGCGCGCAGCTCCGCCTCCGGGTCGAGGCCCTCGCCCACCAGCCGCGCGACCTCCTGCCAGAGCGGCCCACCCGCCTCGGCGTACGCCGGGACCGGTGCCCCGAGCTTGCCCGCGCGCCGCTGGAGCTTGGCCGCGAGCGAGAGCGCGGGCTGGCCCAGCGGCACGCCGTCGGTCACCGAGCTGCGCTGCTTCTCGGCCGCCTTGAGGGCGTCCCAGCTGCCCTCGAGGTCGTCGGCGCTGGCGCCCGCGAAGACGTGCGGGTGCCGCCGGACCAGCTTGTCGACGAGGTCGCCGGCGACGTCGTCGACGGACCACGGGGCGTCGTGGTCCTGGGCCAGCCGGGCGTGGAAGACGACCTGCAGCAGCACGTCGCCGAGCTCCTCGCGCAGGTGCTCGCGCGAGCCGGACTCGATGGCCTCGAGCAGCTCGTAGGCCTCCTCGAGCAGGTAGGGCGCCAGCGACTCGTGGGTCTGCCGCTCGTCCCACGGGCAGCCACCGGGGCTGCGCAGGCGGTCCATGACCGCGACGACGTCGAGCAGCCGCGACCCGGGCGCGTCCCACGAGCCGCGGACGACCTCGAGCTCCGGCGGGTCGGGGTGGGTGACGAGGGCCTGCCCGACCCGGCGTACGACGGAAGGGCCCTCGTCGGTGGCGAGCCAGACCACGAGGGCGTCACCGTCGGCGAGCAGCACCGCCGCCGCGTCGTCGGCGTCGGGGTGGGTGGTGACGCGCAGACCGGCCAGCGCGGGCAGCTGCGGGTGACCGTCGAGCGCGTGCACCGACCCTGCGCGCAGCACCTCCCAGGCCGGCCAGGACAGCAGGCCGGCGGGAGTGCGGGAGGAGGTCGCGACGACGACGACCCGGCGGGCGGGCGTCACGGCGTCGGTCACGAGCCGGCCGGGGCCTCGCTCGTGCCGTCGGGAGCGCCGTCAGGCGCGGTGCCCTCGGGCGTTGTGGCGTCGGGGGCCAGCGGGTTGCTGTCGGCCGGGACCGACAGCTCGCTCTCGCGCTCGACGACCTCGCCCGACTCCGAGCTCCAGGTCCCGAAGCGCGGGCTGACGCGGATGCCGAGGTCGGCGGCGGCCTTGCGCAGCACGACGCTCTTGGCCTCGGTGCGCTCGCCCTCGAGCGCCTGGCGGCGCAGCTCGGGGGTCGCCTGCGCGAGGGTGGTCGTCTGGCGCTCGACGATGCTGATGACGTGGAAGCCGAACTGGGTCTTCACGGTCAGCAGGTCGCCGACCTTGCCGGCGAAGACGGCGTCCTCGAACTCCTTCACGAACGACCCGCGACCGACCAGCCCGAGGTCGCCGCCCTTGTCCTTGTTGGACGTGTCGGTGGAGAAGCGCTTGGCCAGCGCGGCGAACTGCGTCGGGTCGGCCTTGACCTGCGCGAGCAGGCTCGCGGCCTGCTGCTGGGTCGGCACGAGGATGTGGGCGCTGCGGACCCGGTCGTAGCCGGGGTTCTGCGCGTAGAGCTCCTGCAGCTGCGCGGGCGGAACGACGACGTCGGCGGTGAGCACGTCGCCGAGCGCCTGGTCGAGCACGACGCTGCGGACGAAGTCGCGCAGGTCCTGCTTGGCGATGCCGTTGGAGACCGCCTGCGACTCCAGGTCGGCGAGGGTGCCGGTCGGCGTCGACGCGACGTAGACCTGCAGCTGCTTGTCGACGTCGCCCTCACTCACCTCGACACCGGCGTCGGCGAGCGCGCGCTCGAGGATCACGCGGTTGATGAGTCGGGTGAGGACCGTGCGCTGGTAGCCGGCGAGGTCCTCCTTGATCTGCGCCGCGGCCGGGTCGGCGGTGCCGCGCTCGACCACCTCCTGCAGCTGCTCCGCGCTGATGCGCTCGTCGCCGACGATCGCGGCGGCACCGGTGCGGACCTGACCGCCGCAGCCCGTCAGGGCGAGGGCGATCGTCAGGCCGGCCGCGCCGAGGGCGAGGCGACGGGGAGTGCGGGTCACTGCGTGGGGTCCTTCCGGGCGGGCTCTCCAGGAGCGGAGATCGGTGCAGATCCTCCCATGCGGGAGGCGGGCGCGGTCAGCCGACGCCGGCCGCGGCCGCGACGGAGTCGCCGAGCACGGCGTCGAGCAGGTCACGGGCCCAGGTCAGCAGCTCGACGTCGCGCAGCGGCTGGCCGCCGATGCGCTGGGTCGTGGGGCGCGGCACGAGCACCGTGTCGACGGTCTGCTTGACCACGGTGCGCGGGTAGAGCCGCTGGATCCGCATCGCCTGCGACTCCCGCAGCTTCATCGGCGCGAAGCGCACCTGGGTGCCCTGCAGGGTCACCTCGGTGATGCCGTAGCGGCGGGCGTGGACCCGGAACGCAGCGACGGCCAGGAGGTTCTCGACCGGCTTGGGCAGCGCGCCGTAGCGGTCGGCGAGCTCCTCCCGCACGGCGTCGAGGCCGGCCTCGTCGGTGACCGACGCGATCCGGCGGTAGGCCTCCAGGCGCAGCCGCTCGCCCGGGACGTAGTCGTGCGGCAGGTGCGCGTCGACGGGCAGGTCGACCTTGGTGTCGGGCAGCGCCTCGTCCTCGTCGGACCCGCCGCGCTTGAAGTCCGAGACGGCCTCGCCGACGAGCCGCATGTAGAGGTCGAAGCCGACGCTCGCGATGTGACCGGACTGCTCGCCCCCGAGCAGGTTGCCGGCGCCGCGGATCTCGAGGTCCTTCATCGCGACCGCCATGCCCGCACCGATGTCGGTGTTCTGGGCGATGGTCGCGAGCCGGTCGTGGGCGAGCTCGGTGAGCGGCTTCTCGACGGGGTACGTGAAGTAGGCGTAGGCGCGCTCTCGGCCACGACCGACCCGGCCGCGGATCTGGTGCAGCTGCGAGAGACCGAAGGCGTCGGCCCGCTCGACGATGAGGGTGTTGGCGTTGGGGATGTCGAGACCGGACTCGACGATCGTCGTGCAGACGAGCACGTCGAAGCTCTTCTCCCAGAAGCCGACCATCACCTGCTCGAGGGCGTCCTCGGTCATCTGGCCGTGGCCGGTCGCGACCCGCGCCTCGGGCACGAGCTCGGACAGCCGCTTGGCGACCCGGTCGATCGACTCGACCCGGTTGTGGAGGTAGAAGACCTGCCCCTCGCGCATCAGCTCACGACGGATCGCCGCGCCCACCTGCTTCTCGTCGTACGGCCCGACGAAGGTGAGGACGGGGTGCCGCTCCTCGGGCGGGGTGAGGATCGTCGACATCTCGCGGATGCCGGTCAGCGACATCTCGAGGGTGCGCGGGATCGGCGTCGCGGACATGGTGAGGACGTCCACGGCGGTGCGCAGCGTCTTGAGGAACTCCTTGTGTTCGACGCCGAAGCGCTGCTCCTCGTCGACGATGACCAGGCCGAGGTCCTTGAACTGCGTCTGCTTCGACAGCAGCCGGTGGGTGCCGATGACGACGTCGACGGTGCCGTCGGTGACGCCGTCCATGACCGCCTTCTGCTCCTTGTCGGAGTTGAAGCGGCTGACTGCGGCGACCTTGACGGGGAACTGCGCGAAGCGGTCGCGGAAGGTGCCGTAGTGCTGCTGCACGAGCAGTGTCGTCGGGACGAGGATCGCGACCTGCTTGCCGTCCTGCACGGCTTTGAAGGCGGCGCGCACGGCGATCTCGGTCTTGCCGTAGCCGACGTCACCGGCGATGACGCGGTCCATCGGGACCGGCTTCTCCATGTCGGCCTTGACCTCGCCGATCGCCTCGAGCTGGTCGGGCGTCTCGACGTAGGGGAAGGCGTCCTCGAGCTCGCGTTGCCAGGGCGTGTCGGGGGCGTAGGCGTGACCGGGGCTGGCCATGCGGGCGCTGTAGAGCTGGATGAGACCGGCCGCGATCTCCTTGACGGCCTTCTTGGCGCGGCCCTTGCGCTTGGCCCAGTCACCGCCGCCGAGGCGGTCCAGCGACGGGCCCTCACCCCCGACGTAGCGGGTCACCTGCTCGAGCTGGTCGGTGGGGACGAACAGCTTGTCGCCCTTGGCGTACTCGAGGATGAGGTACTCGCGGGTCGCGCCCTGCACGGTGCGCTGGACCATCTCGACGTAGCGCCCGACGCCGTGCTGGTCGTGGACGACGAGGTCGCCGGCCTTGAGCTGCAAGGGGTCGACCGCATGGCGGCGCCGTGACGGCATCCGCTTGCTCGGGTCCTTCGAGCCCATCCCGCGCGCGCCGGTGAGGTCGGTCTCGGTGAGCACGACGGTCTTGAGCAGCTCGCTGGTGAAGCCGGTGTCGAGACAGCCGGTCGAGACGTGGACGACGCCTGGCTCGAGGGTGGGCTCATCGGAGAGGCGCGCGGGGACGTCGGCGCCGCGCAGCACCTCGACGAGCCGCTCCGCGGGGCCGTGGCCCTCGGTGGTGAGCACGACCCGCCAGCCGTCGCGGGCCCAGGCGCGCACGTCCTCGACGGCCCGCTCGGTCTCGCCGCGGTAGGCCGGCGGCTGCTTGGCGGCGAGCACGACCGCGTCGTCCTCGAGCTCCTCGTCGGAGGTGAAGGGGCTGATGGTCCACCACGGGACGCCGAGGCCGCGGGTGTGGTCGCGGACGTCGACGAGGCTGCGGTAGGCCGCGGCGCCGAGGTCGACGGGAGCCGCACCGCCGACGGCCGCGGTCGCCCAGGACGCCTCGAGGAACTCCTGGCTGGTGCGGACGAGGTCGTGCGCGCGGGTGCGGACCCGCTCCGGGTCGCAGACCACGACGCTGGTGCCGGCGGGCAGCTCGTCGACGAGCAGCTGCAGGTCGTCGACCAGCACCGGAGCGAGCGCCTCCATGCCCTCGGTCGGGGTGCCGTCCGCGATCCGCTCGGTGATCTCGAGCAGCTCGGGGTGGGTCTCGCCGAGCAGCCGGGCCCGCTCGCGGACCTGCGGGGTGAGCAGCAGCTCGCGGCACGGCGGTGCCCACAGCCCGTGGCCCGCCGGGTCGAGCGAGCGCTGGTCGGCGACCTTGAAGTAGCGGACCTCCTCGACCGTGTCGCCCCACAGCTCCACGCGGACGGGGTGCTCCTCGGTCGGCGGGAAGACGTCGAGGATGCCGCCGCGGACAGCGAACTCACCGCGCTTCTCGACCAGCTCGACGCGGGCGTAGGAGATGTCGACGAGGCGCTGCACGACCTCCTGGAGGTCGGTGTCCTGCCCGGCGACGAGCTGCACCGGCTCGAGGTCACCGAGGCCCGGGACCTGCGGCTGCAGGATGCTGCGGACCGGCGCGACGACGACCTCGACGGGACCGGTCGCGGGGTCGTTGGCGCTGGGGTGCTTGAGGCGGCGCAGGACCGCGAGCCGCCGTCCGACGGTGTCCGCGCGCGGGCTCAGTCGCTCGTGCGGCAGCGTCTCCCAGCTCGGGTAGAGCGCGACCCGGTCGGCGTCCATGAGGCTGCCGAGCGCCGTGACGAGGTCCTCCGCCTCCCTGCCGGTCGCGGTGACCGCGAGGACGGTGCGGCCGGTGCGGGCCAGCGCCGCCACGACGAAGGGCCGCATCCCGCTCGGTGCCGTGAGGTCGAGGCTCGCCACCTCGGGGCTGGCCAGCGCGGTCCGCAGGGCGGGGTCGGTGACGACGACGTCGAGCAGTCCTGCGAGGGACACGGCGGGCCTTCCGGTGCAGCACGAGCGACCCCGCTCGGCCGAGACCGGGGGGTAGGAGTGGGACCGGCCCAGCCTACGTCCGTCCACCGCGACGATCTTCGCCGCGTTGCGGCCGGTCACGCTCAGCCGACCGCAAGAGGGCGAAGATCACCGCAGGAAAAGGGGTCGGCCAGCGAGCCCGGGTCAGGCGCGGTCGGCGTAGGGGGTGAGCAGCTGGTCGACCGGGGCGTCGTCGTCGGCGAGCACCCGCGCGCGTCCGGCGAAGGCCTCGGTCTCGTGGACCCCGTCGCCGACGGCACGCGCGTCGGCGAGCTGCTGCAGCCGGGCGCGGTCGATCGGGGCGTCGGAGGCGAGCAGGACGACGTTGCCCCCGGCCTCCCCGTCGGCGAGCTCCTGCGTGCCGAGCAGCACGACCTCGGCGAAGACCGCGCGCAGCGTCGCCGCCTCGGCCCGGGCGAAGCGCAGCGGCGGCCGGTCGATGACGTTGAGGACGTAGAGGCCGTCGTCGTCGAGCACCCGGCGTACGTCCTCGACCAGCTCGCGGGTCGTCAGGTGCCACGGCACGGCCAGCCCACCGAAGGCATCACCCACGACCACGTCGTACGACGCAGAGGTCTCCGCGCGCAGGGAGGTCCGGGCGTCGCCGACGACCACCTCGAGGTCGGGTCCGGTGACGAGGCCGAGGCGCTCGCGCCCGACCTCGACGACACCGGGGTCGACCTCGAGGACCCGGCTCTGCGACCCCGGGCGGACGGCGGCGAGGTGGCGCGGCACGGTGAAGCCGCCGCCTCCGATGTGCAGGGCGCGCAGCGGTCCGGTCGGGCGGGAGGCGAGCACGTCACCGATGCGGCGGGTGTAGGAGAACTCGAGGTAGGACGGGTTGTCGAGGTCGACGTAGGAGTGGCGCAGGCCGTCGAGCACCAGGGTCCGCCCGCCCGGCCGCAGCGGGTCGGCGTCGACGCGGGCGCAGTAGTAGCGGGTCTCGACGTCGCACGGGCCCTGCACGACGATGAGCAGCGAGGCGGCGACGGTCGCGACCCCGAGCAGCGGCAGCGACGCCTTCGAGCCGACCGACAGGACGAGCCCGACGACGACGAGGACCGTGCCGGTGACGAGCAGCACCCGCGAGACCGGCAGCGACGACAGCAGCACGAAGCCGGTGAGGAAGGTCCCGGCGAGCGCGCCGAGGGTGCCGAGCGCGGAGAGCCGACCGACGGTCTGGCCGGTCTCCTCGAGCCGCCGCAGCCGCAGCCGCACGACCCCCGGGGTGACCGAGCCGAGGACGAGCACGGCCGGGGCCACCGCGAGGGCGACCAGCAGCACGGTGGAGAACGGTCCCGGCCCGACCTCCGGGCCGACCAGCACCACGATCGGGCGGGCGAGCAGCAGCAGGCCGCCGCCGAGCGCGGTCGCAGGGCCGAGCCAGACCCGGGGGCTGACGACGTCGGCCAGCCGGCCACCGAGGGCGGCCCCGGCGGCGATGGCCCCGAGCGCCACGCCGATCGAGGCGGTGTAGGTCTCGAGGGTCAGCCCGACGTACGGCGCCACCAGCCGGTTGGCGATGACCTCGAGGACGAGGATCGCGGCCGAGGTGAGGACCACCAGCGCCGCGCCGACGCGGTCGCCCACCGTCGTGCTCACGACGCGTCGGCGTGGAAGGTGTTCTGCGCGGACTCGAGCGTCCCGGCGAGCAGCGCCTCGACCGCGTCGGCCGTGCGGTCGATGTGGAAGGGGAGCTCCTTGCGCTCCGCGGCGGAGAAGTCCTTGAGCACGAAGTCGGCCGGGTCTTGCCGGCCGGGCGGGCGGCCGACGCCGAAGCGCACCCGCAGGTAGTCGCGGGTGCCGATCGACTTCGTGATGGACCGCAGCCCGTTGTGGCCGTTGTCGCCACCGCCCAGCTTGAGGCGCACCGTGCCGTAGGGGATGTCGAGCTCGTCGTGGACCACGACGATCCGTTCGGCGGGGACCTTGAAGAAGTCGCGCAGCGACGCGACCGGCCCACCGGACTCGTTCATGTAGCACTTGGGCTTGGCCAGCACGACGCGCGCACCGACGAGCCGCCCCTCGACGAGGTCGGCCCGGCCCTTGTGGGCCTTGAAGCGTCCGCCGGCCCGCTCGGCGAGCAGGTCGAGCACCATGAAGCCGGCGTTGTGCCGGTTGCCGGCGTAGGCCGGGCCGGGGTTGCCCAGCCCGACGACGAGGTAGCTGTCGTCGGGCACGTCCGTGGTCCTCCGGCGGAAGAGCAGCTGCTAGGCCTCGGTCGAGTCCTCGGCGGCGTCGCCGGCAGCGTCGTCGGCAGCGTCGCCGTCGGTCGCCTCGGCACCGGTGTCGGTCGCGCCCGCACCGGTCTCGGCGTCGGAAGCGGCCAGGTCGGCCTCGAGGGCCTCGGCGGTCGGGGCGGCGAGGCCCTGCACGACGACGGCGTCGGCGTCACCGATGAGCTCGGCGCCCTGGGGCAGGGCGACGTCGCCGGCGGTGATGGTGAAGCCGGCGTCCTTGCCCTCGACGTCGACGTCGATGTGGGTCGGGAGGTGGGTGGCCTCGGCCGACAGCGTCAGGGTCTGCAGCTGCTGGTCGACGATGACGTCGCGGACGGCCTCACCGACGAGGTGCACCGGGATCTCGACGGTGACCTTCTCGCCCTTGCGGACGGCGACGAGGTCGACGTGCTCGAGCGAGCCCTTGATGGGGTCGCGGACGACGACCTTCGGCAGCGCGAGCTGCTCGCCGTCGGCGGTCTGCAGCGCGAGGAGCGCGTTGGGGTCGTGCTTGAGCGCGAGCATGAGCTCGTGGCCCGGCAGGGAGTAGTGGCGCGGCTTGTCACCGTGGCCGTAGAGCACGGCGGGGACCTTGTCGGCCCGGCGCACGCGGCGCGCTGCGCCCTTGCCGAACTCGGTGCGGGGCTCGGCGGCGATGCGGACCTCGGACACGGTGGAACTCCTCGATGGTGGTGCGGGGTGCTGACGTCAGCGCTGGCGTGAGTGGGCGCGCGAAGGCGCAGCCGCAGAGTCTAGCCGTCCGCCGCGCGGGCCCTCCCCGCGGTCGGGAGGGCTACGCCGGGGCCGGTCGGTCAGGCGGCGCCGTCGAACAGCGAGGTGACCGAGCCGTCCTCGAAGACCTCGGTGATCGCGCGACCGATGAGCGGCGCGATCGACAGGAGCGTGAGCTTGTCGAAGCGGCGGTCCTCCTCGATCGGCAGCGTGTTGGTGAGCACGACCTCGGAGATGCGGCTGTTCTTCAGGCGGTCCACGGCCGGACCGGACAGCACGCCGTGGGTGGCGGTGACGATGACGTCGGCTGCGCCGTTCTCGAAGAGCAGGTCGGCGGCCTTGGTGATCGTGCCGCCGGTGTCGATCATGTCGTCGACGAGGATCGCGGTCTTGCCGGCGACGTCACCGACGACCTCGCCGACCTTGACCTCGTTGGGGACGTTGGGGTCGCGGCGCTTGTGGATGATCGCGAGACCGCAGCCCAGCCGGTCGGTCCAGCGCTCGGCGACGCGCACCCGGCCGGCGTCGGGCGAGACGACGACGAGGTCGTTGCCGGAGCCCCACTTGCGCTGGACGTGGTCGGCGAGGATCGGCAAGGCGAACAGGTGGTCCACCGGGCCGTCGAAGAAGCCCTGGATCTGGCTGGTGTGCAGGTCGACGGCCATCAGGCGGTCAGCCCCGGCGGTCTTGAACAGGTCGGCGATCAAGCGGGCGCTGATCGGCTCGCGACCGCGGTGCTTCTTGTCCTGACGGGCATAGGGGTAGAAGGGCATGACGACGGTGATGCGCTTGGCTGAGGCGCGCTTGAGCGCGTCGACCATGAGCAGCTGCTCCATGACCCAGGTGTTGATGGGCGAGGTGTGGCTCTGCAGCACGAAGGCGTCGCAGCCGCGCACCGACTCCTCGAAGCGCACGAAGATCTCGCCGTTGGCGAACTCGTAGGCGCTCGTCGGCACGGGGGCGACGCCGATCTCGGCGCCGACCTCCGCCGCGAGCTCGGGGTAGGCCCGGCCCGTGAAGAGCATGAGGTTCTTGCGGGACTCGATCTCGAGGCCGGTCACTGCGTGGGCTCCCCCGTGTCGGTGTTGCGCGTCCTGCCGGTCCGTGTGGTCCAGCCCTCGACGTTGCGCTGCTGCGCGCGCCCCACCCCGAGCGCGCCGGGCGGCACGTCCTTGGTGAGGGTGCTGCCCGCGGCCGTGTAGGCCCCGTCGCCGATCTCGATCGGCGCCACGAGGCTGTTGTTGCCACCCACCCGGGCGTCGTCACCGATGGTCGTGCGGTGCTTGCTGACGCCGTCGTAGTTGAACGTGATCGTCCCCGCGCCGATGTTGCTGCGCTCGCCGATCGTCGCGTCGCCGACGTAGGACAGGTGGGGCACCTTGCTGCCCGCGCCGATCGTGCTGGCCTTCACCTCGACGTAGGCCCCGACCTTCGCGCCCTCGCCGAGGACGGCACCGGGTCGCAGGTAGGAGAAGGGCCCGACGCTCGCGCCGGCCCCGATCTCAGCGCGGTCGCAGTGACTGCGTACGACGCAAGCGCCCTCGCCGACGGTCGTGCTGCGCAGGGTCGTGTCCGGCCCGACGGTGGCGCCGGCGCGCACGACGGTCGCGCCGTGCAGCTGGGTGCCGGGTAGGACCGTGGCATCGGGCTCGAGCTCGACGGTCGCGTCGATCCAGGTCGTGGCCGGGTCGACGATGGCGACCCCGGCGCGCAGGTGGCGCTCGTTGATGCGGTCCCGCAGGTGGCGCGCGGCCTCGGCGAGCTGCACCCGGTCGTTGACGCCCATCGTCTCCGGGGCGTGCGCCGCGACGTGGGCCTCGACCCCGAGGCCCTTGGCCTGGTGGATCCCGACGACGTCCGTCAGGTACTCCTCGCCCTGGGCGTTGTCGGTCGTGAGGCTCGACAGCGCCGCCGCGAGGTGGGCCGCGTCGAAGGCGTAGACGCTGGTCGCGACCTCGCGGACCGCGCGGGTCGCCTCGTCGGCGTCCTTGTGCTCGACCACCGCGGTGACGGCACCTGCGGCGTCGCGTACGACCCGGCCGTAGCCGGTGGCGTCGTCGAGGACGGCGGTCAGCAGGGTGGTCGCCGCTCCCGCGCCGACGTGCTGGTCGACCAGGGCGCCGAGCGTGGCGGCGGTCAGCAGGGGGGCGTCGCCGGGGACCACGACGACGGTGCCGGACAGCTCGGGCAGCGCCTCGAGCGCGACCCGCACCGCGTGGCCGGTGCCGTTCTGCTGCTCCTGCACGACCGGGCGGGCCTCGGGGTCCAGAGCAGCGAGGACCTCGCTGACCTGCTCGCGGGCGTGGCCGACGACGACGACCAGGTGCTGCGGTGCGAGCGCCTGGGCCGCGGCGACGACATGGCCGAGCATGCTGCGGCCGCCGAGCTCGTGGAGCACCTTCGGCGTCGCGCTGCGCATCCGGGTGCCCTCACCGGCGGCCAGCACGACGACGGCCGCGACGGCGGCGCGCGCGTCGGTCACAGCGGCGGGCTCCTAGCGGGGCGGTGCGGGGAAGCACCGGGATGCCCGGCGCGACCCCGATCCTACCGGCCAGCCCCTCGGCCTCCGACGGGCCACGTCGAGGCATGTGAACCGGGATCTTCGTGCTCCGCCGCCAGGATTCGAACCCGGACCTGACTGACCCAAAATCAGCAGTGCTGCCGTTACACCACAGCGGACGACCCCGAGGGGACCTTATGGTCATGGTGCCACCGCGGCCACGATCCCTGTCCAGGTGCCCGCGATGCGCTGGTAGAGCACTCGAGCCTGCAACGCGCTGACGACCAGGCAGCCGCGGTAGTCGACCCCTGTGTTGTGCCGAACGGTCTTGGGGTTGTGACGCTTGAGCGTGGGCCGGCTGAACCGGTCCTCCGGCACGCCGACGACCGACGCCCACCACGCCGTCGCAGCCGTGACATCAGCCGACGTGTGGATAGCGACCCGGTAGCGACGCTGCTCCTGCGGCCACTCGAGGTCGTCGAGGAACGCGAGCCAGAGCCGGATCATCCCTTCGTCGCTGTTGATGAAGATGACTCGTTCGTGCCTTCGCCACGGCTTGTCCTTGCAACCTTCTGCCCAGTAGGCCGTGACAGCCGCGAGATGGAGCTCGCGGCGCGACAGCGGCCCGACACCGGCAGCCGCAGCGGCCTTCTCGGCCTGTCGCTCGACGTCGCGCTCGGCGAGCAACCTGTCCCACCGGGCCCGACGCATCATCGCCATGTGCTCGTCGGTGCCGCCGTGCCTGGCTCGCGCAGGGACCGGCAGGTCGGCGACGTAGCGGTGCACAGGGCGCACGGAGATCCCGAGCAGCTCGGCGATCTCGCGCAGCAGCCAGCCGTCGAGGCGCAGCTCGCGGGCGAGCTCCCGCCGGTCCGCGGTCCTCGTGGGCACGTCGCCGGCCCAGTCGGGCCGCTCGGCTCCGAGCGCACCCGGTGGGCGGTCGCGGACCGGGTCGGGGTGGGGGTGGTCGCGCAGCCACAGCGACAGCGACCCCTTGGAGACGCCCAGCTCCGCGGCGATCTCGTCGTACGTCCTGCCCTCGGCCCGCAGCTGGGCGGCCAGGGCCTGCTCCTCGTCCTTGCGCCTCATGGCCGAGCACGCTGACGCAGGACACCGACAAACCCGAGGTGTTCACCCACAGGCAACGGGGCACAACCTACGGTGCCGTAGGTTACGGAGTCGTAGCCCAACCCCTGACCCGCACACCGAGACCCGGAACGAGCCCGTGACGCAGACAGTCGAGACCGGCCCGCTGACCGCGCCTGATGGCGCCCCGATCAGCACGATCACCTACGACGAGGACGTCGCGCGGCCGCTGCAGGCCATCCCGAAGACGAAGGCGCGCGCCCGCGCGGAGCAGATCGCGCTCGGTGTCTTCATCGCGGTGCCGCTGCTCGCGGTGGTCGCGGCCGGCTTCGTGCTGTGGGGCAACGGCCTGTCCTACCGCGACGTCGTCATCAGCGCGGTGATGTACGCGATCACCGGCCACGGCATCACCGTCGGCTACCACCGCTACTTCACCCATGGGTCCTTCAAGGCCGGACGGCGCACCCGCATCGGCCTGGCGATCGCCGGCTCGATGGCGATCGAGGGCCCGGTCAACCGCTGGGTCGCCGACCACCGCCGCCACCACGCCTACAGCGACCGCGAGGGCGACCCGCACTCGCCGTGGCGCTACGGCGAGAGCATCCCGGCGCTGCTCAAGGGCCTGTGGCACGCCCACATCGGGTGGTTGTTCGACGTCGAGCAGACCGACCAGAAGCGCTTCATCCCCGACCTGCTCAAGGACGACGACATCGCGCGCGTCAACCGGCTCTTCCCGCTGTGGGTGGCGATCAGCCTGCTGCTGCCGCCGCTCGTCGGTGGGCTGTGGGCGGGCTCCTGGGAGGGCGCGCTGACGGCCTTCTTCTGGGGCAGCATCATCCGGGTCGGCGTGCTTCACCACGCGACCTGGGCCATCAACTCGATCTGCCACGCCGTCGGCAACCGGCCCTTCCAGACGCCGGACCGGGCGACCAACTACTGGCCGCTGGCCTTCATCTCGATGGGCGAGAACTGGCACAACCTGCACCACGCGGACCCGACCGCGGCGCGTCACGGCGTCGACCGCTTCCAGTGGGACTCCAGCGCTGAGATGATCCGGGGCATGGAGAAGCTCGGGCTCGTCCACGACGTGCGCTGGCCCAAGCCCGAGCGCCTCGCCGCCCGACGCGCACCTCGGCGCGCGGCCTGACCGCGGCCCCCGTCGTCCGGCAGCGGATGACGGGACCCCAGCGCCACGACCAGCTGCTCGACGTCGGCCGGTCGCTGTTCGCCGAGCGCGGCTTCGACGGCTCCTCCGTCGAGGAGATCGCGAGCCGCGCCGGGGTGAGCAAGCCGGTCGTCTACGAGCACTTCGGCGGCAAGGACGGGCTCTACGCCGAGGTCGTGGACCGAGAGGTGCGCATGCTGCTGCGCGACTTCGAGGCCGCGCTGTCGGGCGACTCGCCGCGGGTGCTGCTCGAGCAGGCGACCCTGGCGCTGCTCCGCTACGTCGAGGACTCCAGCGAGGGCTTCTCCATCCTCGTGCGCGAGTCACCGGTGCCGAGCAGCACCGGCGGCTTCGCGACGATCATCAGCGACGTGGCGCAGCGGGTCGAGCACATCCTCGACCGCCAGTTCGCCGCCCGCGGATTCCGGACCGCGCTTGCCGGCCTCTACTCGCAGGCGCTGGTCGGTCAGGTCGCCCTCGTCGGCCAGTGGTGGGCCGAGCACCGCGACGTGAGCCGTGACGAGGTCGCGGCCCACCTGGTCAACCTCGCCTGGCACGGGTTGTCCCGCCTCGAGACCGACCCGCGCCTCACCACCTGACGCCGCCGGAGTCGGTACGGTCGCGCCCCGACGCCTGGAGGAGCCCCATGACCGAGTACGCCGCCACCACCTCCACCCTCCCCGCCGGGAAGGTCCGCGGCACGGGTGTCGGCATCCTGCTGTTCGTCGTCACCTTCGGCATCTACGGCCTCTACTGGTACTACGTGACCCACGACGAGATGAAGCGCCAGACCGGCAACGGCATCGGCGGCGGCATCGCCCTGCTGATCGCCTTCTTCGTCGGCTTCGCCTCGCCGTTCCTCTCGAGCGCCGAGGTGGGTGCCCTCTACGAGCGCGGCGGCCGTCCGAAGCCGGTCAGTGCTCTCACCGGGCTCTGGGTGGTCCCGGGCGCCCTGCTGCTGGTCCTGCCGATCGTGTGGTTCGTGAAGACCAACGGAGCCCTCAACGAGTACTGGAAGGCCCACGGCGCGGTCTAGGAGAGCGCGTCCGACAGCTCCAGCCAGGCGTCCTCGGTGGTCGCCTTCTCCTCTCGCACGGCGCGCAGCTCGGTGTCGAGCGCGGCCACGGCCTCGTAGTCGGCGGCCTTGTCGGCGAGCTCGGCGAGCAGCTTCTGCTCGCGGCCGTCGAGCTTGACCAGCGCCCGCTCGAGGCGCTGCAGCTCCTTCTTCGCGACCCGCTCGTCCGCAGCCGACGACGGACCCTTCGTCGGGCCCCCCGACGGGGTGGCTGCCGCGTGCTTGACCCGCTTGGCGAGGTACTCGTCGACGCCGCCGGGCAGCGCCTTCACGGACCCGTCGCCCATGAGCGAGATGGTCGTGGTGGTGACCCGCTCGAGGAAGTAGCGGTCGTGGGAGACCACCAGCAGCGTGCCCGGCCAGCCGTCGAGGACGTCCTCGAGGGCGTTGAGGGTGTCGATGTCGAGGTCGTTGGTGGGCTCATCGAGCAGCAGCACGTTGGGCTCGCTCATGAGCAGCCGCAGCAGCTGCAGCCGGCGACGCTCGCCACCGGACAGGTCGCCGACCCGCGTCCACTGGGCGTTGCCGGTGAAGCCGAAGCGGTCGCACAGCGACGAGGCCCCGACCGGCTTGCCGCCGAGGTCGACCGACCCGGCGACGGCCTCGACGGCCTCGAGCACCCGCAGCATCGGGTCGAGCTCCGCGACCTCCTGGGAGAGGTACGCCGGCTTCACCGTCTGACCGACCTTGACCGCGCCGGCGTCCGGTGACTGCTGCCCCACGAGCAGCTTGAGCAGGGTGGACTTGCCCGCGCCGTTGACGCCCACGACGCCGATGCGGTCGCCGGGACCGGCGTGCCAGGTGACGTCGCGCAGCAGCACCCGGTCACCGAAGGCCAGCGAGACCGACTCCACGTCGTAGACGCTCTTGCCGAGCCGGGCCGTGGCGAAGCGCTGCAGCGCGACGTCGTCGCGGACCGGCGGGACGTCGGCGATGAGCGCGTTGGCCGCGTCGATGCGGAACTGCGGCTTGCTGGTGCGGGCGGGCGGGCCGCGACGCAGCCAGGCCAGCTCCTTGCGGACGAGGTTGACGCGCTTCTGCTCGGTGACGCTCGCCATCCGGTCGCGCTCGGCGCGGGCGAGGACGTAGGCGGAGTAGCCGCCGACGTAGGAGTCGACGACGCCGTCGTGGACCTCCCACGTGGCGTTGTTGACCTCGTCGAGGAACCACCGGTCGTGGGTGACGACGAGGTGGGCCTGCGACGGCGACCGGCCCTTGAGGTGGGCGGCGAGCCAGGCGACGCCCTCGACGTCGAGGTGGTTGGTGGGCTCGTCGAGGACAAGCAGGTCCCACTCCTGGATGAGCAGCGCCGCCAGGGCCACCCGGCGGCGCTCGCCACCGGACATGGTGCCGATGACGGCGTCCATGCCGAGGTCGTGCAGGCCCAGGCCGTCGAGGACCTCGCGCACCCGGGCATCGCCGGCCCAGGTGTGCTCGGCGGCGTCGCCGACGACGGCGGCCTTCACGGTGGCCGTCGCGTCGACCCGGACGTCCTGGGTGAGGACGCCGACCCGCAGGCTGCCGGAGTGGGTGACCCGGCCGGAGTGCGGCTCCTCGACCTTGAGCAGTGTCTTGAGCAGGGTGGTCTTGCCGCCGCCGTTGCGGCCGACGATGCCGACGCGGTCACCCTCGGAGACACCGAGCGAGACCTCGTCGAGCAGCAGCTTGGTGCCGTGGGCGACGGTGACCTTCTCCAGGCTGACCAGGTTGTTGCGGGGGTTGCCGGCCATCAGACCGCCTCGACGACGCGGGCGCCGTGGACCGGGCCGTCGGCACGGCGGACCGCGCGGGCCATGCCCTGGCCGGACAGCGCGGCGGCGAGGGCGACGGCGTGGCCGTCGTCGCGGGCGAGCATGACGACCGACGGACCGGAGCCGGACACGACCGCGCCGAGGGCGCCGAGGTCGAGCGCGGTGTCGAGCAGCCGCCGCAGTGACGGCATCAGCGAGATCGCCGCCCGCTGCAGGTCGTTGGAGAGCGCGGCCCCGAGCGCCTCGGGGTCACCGGAGCGCAGCGCGGCGAGCACGTCGGCCGGGTCGCCGACGACGGTGACCGGGCCGGTGGCCCGCTGCAGGTCGAGCTCGCGGTAGACCGCGGGCGTCGACAGCCCGCCGTCGACGAGCGCCACGACCCACGACCAGCTGGCGTGACCGAGGACCGGGGTGAGCCGCTCGCCCCTGCCGGTGCCGAGCGCGGTGCCGCCGTGCAGCGCGAAGGGCACGTCGCTGCCGAGCCGGGCCCCGACGGACTCGAGCGCGTCGCGGGACAGGCCCGTGCCCCACAGCGCGTCGCAGCCGACGAGGGCGGCCGCGGCGTCGGCAGAGCCACCGGCCATGCCACCGGCGACCGGGATGCCCTTGTCGATGCGGACCGAGACGCCCGGGTCGTTGCCGGTCTCCTTGGCGAGCAGCTCCACGGCCCGCAGCGCGAGGTTGCTGCTGTCGAGCGGGACGCTGCCGGCGCCCTCACCAGTGACGGTCACGGATGGGGACTCGGCGCGGGTCAGCACGACCTCGTCGTAGAGCCCGACGGCGTGGAAGACCGTGGTGAGGTCGTGGTAGCCGTCGGAGCGCAGCCGGCCCACGGACAGGTGCAGGTTGACCTTCGCGGGAGCACGCACCGTCACGCGGTCGACGGGCTGGCGGATGGTGCGCTCCTTCGGTGGGGTGACGGCTCCAGTCTAGGAGGCAACTACGTCGAGGCGAGTCGGGCGAAGTCCTCGACGGACAGCACCTCGCCTCGGGCCTGCGGGTCGATGCCGGCGGCCCGCAGCCGGGCCTCCGCGGCCTCCGCGCCGCCCGCCCAGCCGGCGAGCGCGGCCCGCAGCGTCTTGCGCCGCTGGGCGAACGCGGCGTCGACGACGGCGAAGGTCGCGAGCCGGTCGCCGGGGGGTGGCTCGCGCCGGGTGAAGGCGACCAGCCCGGAGTCGACGTGGGGGGCCGGCCAGAACACCGACCTGCCGATGCTGCCTGCCCGGCTGACCTCGGCGTACCACGCCGCCTTGACCGAAGGAACGCCGTAGGTCTTGGAGCCGGGCGGCGCGACGAGCCGGTCGGCGACCTCGGCCTGCACCATGACGAGACCGGTCCGCAGCGTCGGCAGCTTCTCGAGCAGCCGCAGCAGGACGGGGACGGCGACGTTGTAGGGGAGGTTCGCGACGAAGGCCGTCGGCGGTGGGCCGGGGACGCTCTCGAGCCGCAGCGCGTCCATCGTCACGACCTCGAAGCGCTCGAGCAGCTCGGGTGCGCGCGCCGCCACGGTGAGCGGCAGCTCGGCCGCGAGCACCTGGTCGATCTCCACCGCGACGACCCGGGCGGCCTCGGCGAGCAGCCCGAGGGTCAGCGACCCGAGCCCGGGTCCGACCTCGACGACGACGTCGTCGGGACGGACCCCGGCAGTGCGCACGATGCGGCGCACGGTGTTGGGGTCGATGACGAAGTTCTGCCCGAGCGACTTGGTCGGGCGGACCCCGAGCCGGGTGGCGAGCGCCCGGATCTCAGGAGCGGTGAGCAGCACCTACAGGTAGCGGCCGCAGTGCGGCCACGGGCTGCGGCCGGACCGCTTGTAGAGCAGCTTCGCGCGGTAGGTCTGTTCCGCGGAGCTCGCATCGATCGGGTCGCCGCTGCCTCCGACGCCGCGCCAGGTGCTCATCGAGAACTGGTAGAGGCCGCGGTAGGTGCCGCCGGAGGACACGGCGCGCGGGTTGCCGCCGGACTCGCAGCGGGCCAGGGCCGGCCAGTTGAGGTCGTCGGCGCCGGAGACGGAGCGGCTGCCGTACGACGGCCGCGGCTTGGTGCCCACCGCGATGATGCGCTCGACCGGCTCGGAGACCCGGACCTCGCGGCTCATGAGCTTGCTCACGCGCTTGCCGTCGACGAGACCGACGGTGTAGGTCCGGCGCAGGACGCCGTGGCGGCCGCGCTGCAGGACCTTCGTCTCGCCCTTGAAGAGCGAGGAGTAGTCCTTGCGAACCGTCTTGAATGCGATCGGGAAGTCTTCGGTGACGCGCTTGCCGTCGACCCGGGCGACCGTGATCGCGAGGCCGTCGACGACGGGCACCGCGCGGGCCGGAGTGAGGCGGTCCTTCGGGCGCAGCACCACACCGGCCTCGATCAGGGCGTCGCGGACGGTCAGCGCGGTCGTGCTGATCTCCTTGACCTTGCCGTCGACGAGGATGTCGACGTCCTTGGGCAGCCGGACCTCGAGCGACAGGCCCTCGAGGCCGATGCTGCGCGACCGGCTCGCCGACAGGAAGGCGCGGCGGTCGCCTAGGCCGATCTGGTCCAGCGCCTCGGCGACCGACGCCGCGGTCACCCACACGCTGCGCTCGACGCCGTCCACCACGAGCCGCAGCTCGCGGCCGCGGCGCAGGGCCACGGTCGCGCCCTCAGTCACCGCGGTGTCGACGGAGGGGGCGAGCAGGTCGTGCTCCCCGACCTCGAGCCCGGCCTCGTCGAGAACGTCGGAGACGGTGTCGCCGTGCAGGCTCACCTCGCGGACCTGGCCGTCGACGGAGAGCTGCACCGTCTTCTCGGTCAGACCCCAGCCGACGGTGCCGCCGACGAGGGCGAGCAGGGTGGCCGCCTGGAGGACGAGGACGGCAGGGCGCTTGACGCGTGCCCGGAGTGCCTGGACAGACACGGCGGGCAGGGCGGGGCTGACGGGCACGGATCTCCGATGATCGCGCGGTCCGGCCACGGGGACGGCGGCAGCCCCAGTCGGGCCCGGACGGGGGTCCGCGCTCGTGCGACCGCCACTGGAGCTTCCCCGACTCCGGCGACTACTGGAGGCGACCGTAACGGGGTCCAGGCCTCCCGCCAAGCCCGGATTGCCCGGTTATGGACGTCCCGACCGTCGCTCGGGAGGTGAAACCGCAGGTCGGAGCCTTCATCAGACCAGCCTGTGAGTCCGATCACCCGGTGTCCTGGTCCGTGCCTTTGTGTCCGTTTCAGGGGTCAGTAGTCAAAGGCCCGGGCCCCGTTGGAAGCGATCGCCGCACACAACTCGTCGACGTCGGCGCCGAGCGTCGCAGCGAGCGAGCGGACGGTGAGCGGCACCAGGTAGGGCGCATTGGGCCGGCCGCGGTAGGGCATCGGGGTGAGGAAAGGCGCGTCGGTCTCGACCAGCAGCCGGTCGACCGGGCAGACGGTCGCGGCCTCCCGGAGGTCGTCGTTGGCCTTGAAGGTCACCGGCCCGGCGAAGGACAGGTAGTAGCCGGCGTCGGCGCAGACCCGGGCCATCGCGGCGTCGCCGGAGTAGCAGTGGAAGACGACCGTGTCGGGGGCGCCCTCGTCGGCGAGGACGCGCAGCACGTCGTCGTGAGCGTCGCGGTCGTGGATGACCAGCGCCTTGCCCGCGGCCTTGGCGATCGCGATGTGGGCGCGGAAGGACTCCTCCTGCAGCCGGTGGCCGTCAACCGACTCGGTGCGGAAGAAGTCGAGCCCGGTCTCCCCCACCGCCTTCACCTGCGGCAGCGCGGCCAGCGCCTCGATGACGCGCAGTGCCTCGTCGGTCGCCGCACCCCGGCCGGCCTCGTTGGGGTGCAGCGCGACCGCGGCGTGGACCTGGTCGTAGCGGGCGGCGAGGTCGACCGACAGCCTCGAGCTCTCCACGTCGACGCCGACCTGCACGACCACGTCGATGCCGACCGAGCGCGCGACCGCGAGCGCCTCGTCGACGTCGGTCCCCATGATGTCGAGGTGGCAGTGGCTGTCCCCGACGGCGACCGCCAGCGGCTCGGGGACCGGCGGTGCCTCCTCGGCGCTGCGCGATCCCCGGCTCACTGCGCGGCCGCCTCGAGCCGCTCGAGCTCCTCGGCCACCACCGACGGGTCGAGCTTCGCGAACAGCGGTACCGGCTCGCCGATGACGACCCCGGGCGAGATGGGGCGCGACTCCCAGCGCGCCTGCGCCGCGTCGTAGTCACCCATGAGGACGGGGTACGACGGACCGCCGTCGAGGTCGTCGACCTCGCGCAGCTCGGGGAAGCCCGCCCAGTCGCCCTGCCCGCCGAGCATCGCGAAGACCTTCTGCGACGAGTGCGGGAGGAACGGCGTGAGCAGCGTCTTGGCGTCGTCGATGAGCTGCAGCGCGACGTGCAGCACCGTCGCCCGGCGCTCCGGCTCGTCCTTGAGCTTCCACGGCGCCTGGTCGGAGAGGTACTTGTTGGCCTCGCCGACGACCCGCATCGCCTCGTTGACCGCGGCCTTGAGCTGGTTGGCGTCGAGCAGCCCACCGACCGCGTCGAAGGCCGCGCGGGAGGCGTCGAGCACCGCGCGGTCGTCGTCGGTGAGGTCTCCGGCCGCGGGGATCGAGCCGATGTTCTTGTGCACCAGCGACATCGTGCGGTTGACGAGGTTGCCCCAGCCCGCGACGAGCTCGGTGTTGTTGCGCGTGACGAACTGCTCCCAGGTGAAGTCGGTGTCACTCGACTCCGGGCCGTTGACGCACAGGTAGTAGCGGATCGCGTCGGGGCCGTAGCGCTCCAGCACGTCGCGGACGTAGATGACCACCGACCGCGACGAGGAGAACTTCTTGCCCTCCATCGTGAGGTACTCGCTGGAGACGACCTCCGACGGCAGGTCCAGCTCGCCGTAGGTCCCAGGGGCCCCGGCGGGCTTGCCGGACGCGCCGAGCAGGATGGCCGGCCAGATGACGGAGTGGAAGACGACGTTGTCCTTGCCCATGAAGTAGAAGCCCTCGGCACCGCCCGCGTGCCAGAAGTCCTCCCACGACCCGCCCGTGCGGCGCGCCCACTCGATCGACGCGGACAGGTAGCCGATGACCGCGTCGAACCAGACGTAGAGCCGCTTGTCGGTGCGGTCCTCCCACCCGGGCAGCGGGATCGGGACGCCCCAGTCGAGGTCGCGCGAGATCGCGCGCGGCCGCAGGTCCTCGAGCAGGTTGCGGCTGAACTTCAGCACGTTGGGACGCCAGCCCCGGCGCTCGTCGAGCCACGCCCCGAGGGTCTCGGCGAAGGCCGGCAGCTCGAGGAAGAACTGCGCCGACTCGACGAACGTCGGCGTCGCACCGTCGATCTTGGAGCGCGGGTCGATGAGGTCTTGCGGGTCGAGCTGGTTGCCACAGTTGTCGCACTGGTCGCCGCGCGCCCCGGGGTCGCCGCAGATCGGGCAGGTGCCCTCGACGTAGCGGTCGGGGAGCCCGCGTCCGGTCTTCGGGTCGATCGCCGACAGCTGCGAGCGCTCGACGACGTAGCCGTTGGCGTGCAGCGCCCGGAAGACCTGCTGCACGACCTCGTAGTGGTTGCGCGTCGTCGTGCGGGTGAACAGGTCGTAGGTCAGCCCGAGGCCCTGCAGGTCCTCGGCGATGACGCGGTTGTAGCGATCGGCGAGCTCGCGCGCGGTCACGCCCTCCCGGTCGGCCTGCACCTGGATCGGGGTGCCGTGCTCGTCGGTGCCGCTGACCATGAGGACCCGGTTGCCCACCATCCGCTGGTAGCGGCTGAACACGTCGGACGGCACGCCGAAGCCGGCGACGTGGCCGATGTGGCGCGGCCCGTTCGCGTACGGCCAGGCAACGGCGGAGAGGACTCGGGTCATGCCCGAATCCTAGTGGCGCTCAGCTGAAGTCCAGACCGCCGGTCCGGGACCGCTTGAGCTCGAAGAATTGCGGGTACGCCGCGAGCGCGACGGCACCGTCCCAGAGCCTGCCGGCCTCCTCGCCGCGAGGGATGGCGCCGAGCACGGGACCGAAGAACGCGACGCCGTTGATCGCGATGGTCGGCGTACCGACGTCGTCCCCGACCTGGTCCATGCCTTCGTGGTGTGACTTCGCGACCGCCTCGTCGAGCGAGGAGTCGTCCATCGCGTCGGCCAGCTCCGGCTCGAGGCCGACCTCGGCCAGCACTGCTTCGACCATCGCCCGGTCGATCGGCTGCTGGTCGTGGTGGATCCGGGTCCCGAAGGCGTTGTAGAGCGGGAACAGCACCTCGTCGCCGTGCTTGACGGACGCGGCGATCAGCACCCGGACGGGTCCCCAGGCCGGAGCAAGCAGCTCGCGGTACTCCTCCGGGATGTCCTTGTCCTTGTTCAGGTACGCCAGGCTCATCACGTGCCACTTCACCTCGATGTCGCGAACCTGCTCGACCTCGAGGATCCAGCGCGACGTGATCCACGCGAACGGGCAGAGCGGGTCGAACCA